>NZ_AKIX01000117.1:0-147397 GCF_000282075.1 Brevibacillus sp. BC25 | reverse complement strand
TATTAAAAATGGTCAACCAGTAAAAACTGGCTGACCTCATAATACGAACGGGCAGAATAGTGAAGTAAAGAAATGGTAAAATGGGTGTATAATATGCTCTCTTGATGATTAAGGAGACCGACTTGGAATATTCTTAAGTCAATCGATGGAGTATTATACAAGGATAAGGTGTGATGCGGATGACTGATTTTTCAATAATTAAAAAGCTGTTTCATATTACGAAACGAAATGGGTTTAGTCATGACGAGATACAAATCATTAAAAATAATTTTGGTGAATTGCCTCAGGTGTTTATAGATTATTATTTGGAACTCGGTAAAGACGAGCGGCTGAATCATACGCAAGATAGTTTGATCAAACCCGAGCAACTCCAACACTTCAAACATAAAGAATATTTAATTTTTTATTGCGAGAATCAACGTGTCTGTGTTTGGGGAATCCATAAGAACGATTTATTCAGATCCAATCCCCCTGTCTATATGAGTTACGATGAAAAGGTATGGAAAAAGGATTTTGAAACATTGACCGATTTTTTTCATGCGATGGCCTATTTGCAAACCGTATTCGCTCTTGAATATGGCTGTGAATCGTTCTATTCCATTGAACAAGCCGACTTGGATTTTATTCGTGAAAATTTTAATAATAAAGGGATTTCCTTTCGGCATTGGATAGGCATCGAATTTTATGGAGATTACGATGACAGCATAATAACAGTGATGAAAAATAACGATCGTTTTGATTTGATCTATGCTTCAAGCGACAAAGAACATTTTGATGAAATGGATCGGGTTCTCTCAAAACTGGGAGTAGTAATTTGAAATTTTCTATTTCATGTGTCAACAGAATTGGGACTTCAGAATGTCATCAATAAGTTAATTAGCCTGAAATAGCCTTACAGAAGAAGTACGGAAAATAGTGTTACATCTAGTGGAGCAAGCAGCTGTTGTACTGTTTGGAATTGAGGATGAACGAAATGCCAAATGGATAAAAAAGAAAAGTTTAAATCAGATAAAGATAAATTTCTTGCAGTTACCTTCAAAACTAAAGACGATGGAAGGTTTGGTCCAATTATTATATATATTGAGCCTAGAAACTTGTAGGACAACAATTGAGATTTTAGATGTATACTCTAATATCTACGTTTAAGCTAACGGTTCGATAGTTCAATGAGGCAGTCTAAGACTTTATTATTCAGTTAAGATCCATAGACTACTTCATTCTGACGTATAGACTAAAACTAATTTTCAATTACCTGGTGATTTAGAAGACCGGGATCCCTTGTACTGTAAGGGGTTCCGGTCTAAAACTTTATTATCTCTGAACATCCACCTCTGAAACACATCCTGAATGGACCACTTTGGACGCGGTTTCGCTTTTTGCATGGAGTCGTGCAGTCAATCCCTCAGGGGGGCCCTAGAATCTGAGCGTTTTCTCCTGTTTCCTCCCCACCACGACAGTTACTTGAAGATCCCTCTATGCGGCTGCAGTGAAGAGAAGAATATTTCCAGTCTAGGCTCCAGGCTCCGTCCCGCTGAGGGTTGAGACTGTCCGCTCCGAAGGGATTAGCGGTGAAACGCAAGAGTGGTAGCCGCTACGTAGCCCGAGCATGTTGCGTTTCTTTTGCCCGCGAATCCCTTCTCCGCTCGGCAGGACTCCACAAGTCGCTACGTCTGGAAATATTCTTCTCTGTCGTAACTGATGATATTTCTTCATTCTTTCAAAGCTTTAAAAAGCGGGGTAAACGCGGAATGCTCGTAGAGGAAACAGGAGAAAAAGCGAAGATCTTAGGGACACCGACCGAGGCTCCATGAAAAAAAGAGAAACAAGCTTTTAGCGTCCACCTCTGGGACACCTCCAGAATGGACGACTTTGGACGCGGGTTTCGCTTTTTTTCATGGAGCCGGGCAGTCAATCAGTCAGGGGGTGGCCCTAGAATCTGAGCGTTTTCTCCTGTTTCCTCCCCGCCACAACAGCAACGTAGTAGAGTCTTATTTTCTAAATGAATCAGTTAGAATCATTCGTTATACACTACATAAAAACGGCTGATATTGCTGGACATTCACTACCCATTTACCAAATCAAAAAAATGAGGTATTCTTGTCCATATGCAATCCTTTCATTGGAATCGGACAGGACTTCCTGGCCTCACCAGTGTAAAGGATTTTTTGCCCCTTATAAGAAGTGTCTGAATGATCGTAGTAGATGAACCTTCATTAATTTTGTTTTAACGTAGTTCGAAGTCGGTAACTGATGAGAGATGATGAGAAACGATGCGGATCGATCAGCATATATTGCAAGTTTTTTTACAGGAAGTTCAAGTGGAGAGTCTGTCACCGGATGATCCAGTCGTAGTACACCATACGCCATACCCGTGGGAGCTGGTCGGTACCGGCAATTATGCTGCCGTATTTGCCCACCCGGACTATCCAAAGGTAGTGATCAAGCTGTACGCACCTGGAAGACCAGGAGCCGAACAGGAAATCGAAGTCTACCGCAAGCTAGGGGAGACTCGTTCCTTCCCCGTCTGTTATGATTATGGGGAAGGATATTTGGTCATTACGCGGATGAACGGCATCCCCCTGTTTGACTGTATTCGCTTTGGTATTCCGATTCCTCCGCAGGTGATTGAAGACGTGGAGGAAGCGCTAGAAGAGGCGCGCAGGAAGGGTTTGTTTCCGCATGATGTCCATGGGAAAAATGTATTAATGGATCAGGGACGAGGTTATCTGATTGACGTATCGGATTACTATGTCAATGATACAGACACGAAATGGCGTGATTTACGCAAGGCGTATTACAAGGTGTATCTGCCATTTATCAAGGATCGTGGATGGAAAATCCCATTGTGGATGCTGGAAGTCGTGCGAAAAGGCTATCGACTGTACAAAAAAGGAAAGCGCTTGTTCACGTAGACTGTCTCTGGTAAAATTGTCATTTGACATTGTGTTTGTACAGTTGCTGGTCGAAGTAGAATAAGGAGGACATTCCATTGTTGTACTATCTCATTGCGGCAGTAATTATTGCGCTTGATCAGTTTACAAAGTATTTAGTCGTGAAGTATATGGAACTGGGAGAATCCATTCCTTTGATCGCGGACGTATTTCATCTAACTTCCCATCGAAACATGGGAGCGGCGTTTGGCATCCTGCAAAATCGACGTTGGTTTTTTATTGTCATTACCACTGTCGTTGTGATTGGGATTGTCATTTCCTTGATTCGCTTGGGAAAAAAACAACCTCGTGCATCGTTGGCGCTGTCATTGGTCTTGGGTGGAGCAGTCGGGAATTTCATTGATCGTGCGATGACCGGTCAAGTCGTAGATTTTCTCGATTTTACGTTGATTAACTTCCCGATCTTTAACGTGGCTGATATGGCCATCACGTTTGGTGTGGGGATTTTGCTTCTCGATGTTTTTTTGGATGGGAAGAAAAACAGATAGTCATGAGAATAATAGTGGGAAAGCTCGGATAGGTGGAGAACATACATGAATGACACGCAATTGTTTGAACGTTACGATTGGGCGGTAGACCCAGCGGATAAGAGCGAGCGTATCGATAAATTTATCACGCTGCAAAATGAAGATTGGTCCCGTTCACAAGTGCAGGCTTGGGTGAAGGAAGGCCGTGTCACTGTTAATGGTGAACCGATCAAAAACAACTACAAGCTGCAGGCAGAGGACGAAGTGACCCTCCGTGTTCCGCCGCCAAAAGAAATGGCGATCCAGCCAGAAGAAATGTCGCTTGATATTGTATACGAGGATAGCGATGTCGTGGTCGTGAATAAACCACGTGGCCTCGTTGTGCATCCTGCTCCCGGTCATTACAGTGGGACACTCGTCAATGGGCTTTTGGCTCATTGCAAGGATTTGTCCGGAATCAATGGTGTTTTGCGTCCGGGAATTGTCCATCGCATTGACAAGGATACTTCCGGCCTGTTAATGGTAGCCAAAAACGACAAGGCACACATGGGGTTGGCAGAACAATTGAAAGCACATACGGTCAATCGAAAGTATGTCGCGATTGTTCATGGTGTCATCCCGCATGAAATGGGAACGATTGAAGCACCGATTGGGCGCGATCCGAAAAATCGCCAGCAAATGGCGGTCGTTTTTGAAAATAGCAAACCAGCTGTCACGCATTTTATCGTGCTGGAACGCTTCAAAGAGTACACGTTGGTGGAATTGAAACTCGAAACAGGACGTACCCATCAAATTCGCGTACACATGAAGTACATTGGCTATCCACTGGCGGGCGATCCGAAATACGGTCCGAAAAATACAGTGGAGCTCGATGGACAAGCTCTGCATGCGAAAACACTGGGCTTCAGCCATCCCCGTACAGGCGAGCAGCTCGAATTCGAAGCACCAATGCCGAAGGAAATGCTTGACGTCATAGAAGTTCTCAAACAAGCGTAAGAGAACAGGAGGAATAGCCGTGCTAAAAAGATTAGCGCATGTGACGCTGTACGTTCACGATTGTGAAGAGGCATTGCGATTTTACACGGAAAAACTCGGTTTCGAAAAACGCATGGATTCTCGTATGGATGATGGCTCTCGGTGGCTCACCGTCGGTCTTCCAGGGCAGGAGATCGAGATCGTATTGCATGACCCTACCCATTGGCATCGGGAAGATGTTGCGCAGGAAATGCTTCGTCAGGTCGGCAAAAATCCAATGTGGGTTTGGGAGACGGATGAATTTGGGTCCACATACGAAACACTGCGTCAACGCGGCGTGAAGTTTGTGAGTGAACCAACCGAAGTGATGTATGGCATGGAGGTTGTTTTCGAGGATCTGTATGGCAATCGTTTTTTGTTGTTGCAGCCAGTCTTCATGTGACACTTACATAATGAGAGTTTGAATGGAAAACGCTAGTAGAGAGCTTATTACTTTCTTCCGGCGTTTTTTTTCATCATTCAATTGAGAGTGTAAGGAGTGGATGCCTGTGAACGGAAAATGGGGGAATCTGATCATTCTTTTTGTCCTTTTGGTTGTACTTGTCACAGCAAACGGTGAAGCAAAGGTGGCAGCCCAAAGCCAACAGCCAGAGCGTGTGAACAAGGAGATAAGCGTTCCGGCAAAAATTGCATTTACGAGCAACCAGCATTTGTTTTTGGCAGATGGACGGGATGCAACGGGAAAGATAAAGCAAATCACCAAGGACGGCTATGCACAGATCGTGGGTTGGTCGCCAGATGGCAAGTGGCTCCTGTTCGTGAAATACAAAGGCAACGACAATTACTCGACGCCTGGCTACGTGTGGATCGTCAGTACTGACGGCAGCAAAGCTGTGCAGGTAGACGAGCGAGCGGTTTTTGAAATGCCTAAATGGTCCCCGAAAGCGAACAAGCTAGCGTACACCGTGAATATCGGCAGTAATGAAGCGCCGAGACCATTGCTGATTGTAAAAGATGTCCATGAGCAGGGAGAATTAGCTTTGCAAAGTTCAACGAGTGCTGATTTCGCAGATTTTGCCTGGATGCCGCATGGGGAAAACATGCTTGTCTCGCTACCTGCCGAAAAAAATAAGCCGATGACGTTGGCCTTGCGCACGCTTGCAGGTAAACCGTTGGCTGCCTACCCCATTGCAGAACCGCCAAAAGTGGAGGAAGGTATCTACCCTTGGGCAGCGACAGGCTTACAAGTATCCCCGGATGGGAAGGCTGTGGCTTACTTTGTCAGGTATAACTCCGGCTCCTTGTCTGCTGATGGCGTACCAATTCAATGGTTTGATTTGACACAGCCTGCCAAAAAGCCAATCGTGCTCGGTACAGGATTGGCTTATCCTGATTGGCTTGCCTGGACACCAAATAGCGAACAGCTCGCTTTTGTCGATGGCACTGACCGGATCGCTACGACTAACAAGCAGTTGAAGCTGGCGGATCGAGCAGGAAAGGTCAAAACAGTCAGCCCTGGTCCAGTGGTGGTAGACACTTATCCGGTATGGATTCCAAAAGCTCCGTACACGCTGCTTTTCACTAGAGGCATGTCTACGCCGTATTCGTACGATCCCAAAAAGGTCATGGTACCGGAACAAGGCATTTGGCGGCGGTCCGCAGATGGAGCTGAGCAGCAGGTGACAAAAGGAGAAGCGAATACAGCGGACTACTATCCTGAGCCGTCTCCAGATGGTAAACAGCTTCTTTTCTTGCGTTTGGATCGAGCGGAGCATGGCTCCCTGTTTATCCAAGGAATTGGCGAGGATGCGGACAAACAAGTCGAGCTGATCAAAGACATTACAGGGGATATTGCTTATTATGCGAACTACTTGCCACCGTGGGTCAGCGTCTATTGGGAATAGTTAGACTTTTCCGGGCTGCATTGACACCCGTCCAGAATCGTGACATAATTCTACATGACGAATGGAACCTTTAAATCCAGTCCAGTGAGGCTGGCAAGGGCACGGAATGACAAGCAGGCGGGACTCTTAAAAGTCCGGTCAGTTTGTCCGAGGGCTTCTTGTCTCCTGACAAGGAGCCTTTTTTCGTAAGGTCCACTGTTCCCGTCGAGAAGGGGGATATTGAGATGATCAACAAAAGCGTCATTATGGATGAAGCCGCAATTCGCCGAGCGCTTACACGAATCGCACATGAAATTATCGAGCGAAACAAAGGCGTCGAGGATCTCATTATCGTGGGCATTAAGACCAGAGGGATCTACCTCGCGCAACGTCTTGTGGAAAGAATCGAAATGATTGAAAATGTGAAGGTACCAGTCGGTGAGCTGGACATTACGTTCTATCGTGACGATCTGCAACACAAGTCCGAAGATGCCATTTTGCAAGGCTCCAAGCTCCCGGATCAAATCACAGGCAAGACTGTGATTCTGGTGGATGATGTTCTCTACACAGGAAGAACCGTGCGTGCCGCATTGGATGCACTGATTGACAACGGTCGCCCACGGATGATTCAACTGGCTGTTCTGGTTGATCGTGGTCATCGCGAGCTACCAATCCGCCCTGATTTCGTCGGAAAAAACCTCCCAACTGCTCGAACGGAAATTGTCGATGTACAATTGGCAGAAGTGGACGTTATGGACATTGTGTCCATCCGACAGCTACTGTAAAAATAAAATACTCCTCTTTAAAAACGATCCCGTGAGGTCGGCAAGAGGCAAGAAACTTCCCATGAGTATGGCGAAGCTAGCCTCTTTGTGTCCGCACAAAGAGGTTTTTTGTATAAAAGAAGTTTTTTGAATGAAAGAAACAAAACAGGGGGCATACAGGCATGAGCCAGAAAAATTACATCGATGTAGACGAAACACCACATATTTCGCGATTGCTGCCACTAAGTATTCAACATTTGTTTGCGATGTTCGGCTCGACTGTACTCGTACCGATCTTGACGGGTCTGGATGTTGCAACCGCCCTCTTGGCGAGCGGGATCGGGACACTTCTGTTCCTGTGGATCACCAAAGGAAAGCTTCCGAATTATCTCGGTTCTTCCTTCGCCTTCATTGGTCCGATTATCGTCGTGAGTCAATCGCATGGCGTAGGGACGGCACTCTTAGGCTGCTTCCTCTCCGGGATTGTGTACATCATCGTCGCCGGGATCGTGAAGAAGGCAGGAGTCAAATGGCTTGATCGGGTACTGCCACCAGTTGTCATCGCATCCGTCATCGTTGTGATCGGTCTGAGCCTGGCTGGCGTAGCAGTAGATATGGCAACGAAAGTCACTGTAGACGGTCAATCGCAAATGTCACTGACTTCGATTGAAATCTCGCTCATTACCGTGGTCATAACAGTTCTTGCAGCGGTCATGCTGCGCGGTTTCCTTGGTCTTATCCCAATCTTGATCGGAATGGTTTCAGGTTATGTATACACACTGCTGCGTCACCCTGATCTGATTCAGTTTCAAACAGTGAAAGATGCTCCTTGGGTGGTTGGATTCAGTGAAATGTTTACCTCCCACTTCAAATTCGCAGAGGTGACGAGTGCAATGGCGAATCCAAGCGCATGGATCGCTGCCCTGGTTATCGCACCAGTCGCTTTCGTCACATTGGCAGAGCATCTGGGTCACTTGCTGGTAACGAGTAAAGTCATGGATCGTGATTTGATGAAAGACCCTGGACTGCATCGCAGCTTACTCGGGGACGGTATTGCAACGTCACTCGCTGCGATTATGGGCGGTCCACCTGCAACGACGTACGGTGAGAACATCGGAGTCCTTGCGATTACAAAGGTATACAGCCGCGTCGTCATCGGTTTGGCTGCCGTTCTCGCGATTATGTTCGCCTTCGCAGGTAAGGTCAGTGCCTTCTTGATGACGATCCCAACGCCGGTACTTGGCGGTGTCTCCATCATCCTGTTCGGTATCATCGCGGCACAAGGCTTGCGGATGTACGTCGAGCACAAAGTGAATTTTGCAGACAAGCGCAACATGATTCTCGCAGCGGTCATCCTCGTAACGGGAATCGGCGGATACAAAATCAGTTTTGCAGGTACAGGTATCGCTTTCTTGAACGATCTGACCATCGATAATATCGCACTCTCTACCTTCCTGGGAATCATTCTGCACCTGATCCTTCCAGGAAAAGAGTCCGCGATGGGAGAAGCGCACCGCGAAGAATAAAAACAAATAGCCTAAACGTTCCCAATCCTTTAAATCCAGTCCAGAGAGGCTGGCAAGGCAAAGAACGCTGATTTGGTTGCCCAAAAAAGGCACTCAACCAGCTTCTTGTCTCGCTTGCCTCCAGATGCAAAGCGATGCCAAGAAGCTTTTTCTTTTAACATGAAAGAATCGGAGGGATTCATGATGAAAAATGTAGCGCATTTGATTGGCCTCAAAGACTTATCGAAAGAACAGATCATCCAGCTCCTCGAGCGAGCAGAGTATTGGGCTGCGAGACCAACTGAGCAAGCGGATATCCTGCGCGGACGGTTTGTCGCGAATCTGTTCTTCGAGGCCAGTACCAGAACCCGCTTCTCTTTTGAGGTAGCACAAAAGCGACTGGGCGCACATGTTTTGAACTTCATTCCGGAAACCTCCTCTACCGTAAAAGGCGAGACGGTCTATGACACGATCCGCACCTTGGAAGCAATGGGAGTGGAAGCAGCCGTTATTCGCACTAAGAAAGAAGGCCTGCTGCAAGAGTTGGCAGAAAGCGTAGACATGAAGCTGATCAACGCGGGAGATGGAACGAATGAGCACCCGACCCAATGCCTGCTCGATCTTTTGACCATGAAAAGGCAGTTTGGCAAGCTCTCTGGTCTCACGGTAGCGATTATTGGAGACCTGCGCCACAGCCGCGTGCTCGGTTCTCACCTGCATGCGCTGCCGAAGCTCGGCGTGAATCTGCTGCTCTCAGGTCCAGCTACGATGATGCCGGCACATATCCCGCAAGGTGTCAAAATCGTGGAAATGGAAGAAGCCGTTCAAACCGCAGATGTGGTCATGATGCTGCGCGTTCAGCTGGAGCGCCATGCTGAATCCCTCTATCTATCGAAGGAAGAGTACCACAAGGCACACGGGCTGACTCTGGAAAGAGCCAAAATGATGAAGTCCGGTGCGGTTATCATGCATCCGGCACCCGTCAATCGCGGGGTTGAGATTCATACCGATTTGGTAGAAAGCGAAACGTCCTTGATTCAAACCCAAGTGACCAACGGAGTCGCAGCAAGAATGGCAGTTCTAGAAACTCTTTTGAAAGGGAGCGAAATGACATGGGAATCATCCTTGGCAACGGCAACGTACTAAATCAGGCGGGGGAACTCACCCCGATGGAAATATTGGTGGAAAAGGGAAGAATCACAGCGATGGGGGAAACGCTCGATCGCTGTGGGCATGAATGGATCGATTGCCACGGCGGCATGATTAGCGCGGGTCTCATCGATGCCCACGTACATCTACGTGAGCCAGGCTTTGAACATAAAGAAACGATCGAAACAGGAGCAAAAGCAGCGGTACAAGGCGGATTTACAACAGTAGCATGCATGCCGAACACACGACCGTCCATCGACAGTGTCGAGACCGTGACCTACATTTTGGACAAAGCGAGCGAGGCTGGTATGGCACGCGTGATCCCGTATGGTGCGATTACTGTTCGCCAATTGGGAAAAGAGTTGACGGATTTCGCAGGGTTAAAAGAAGCGGGGATCTTCGCGCTGACAGATGACGGTGTAGGTGTGCAATCCACAGCGATGATGAAAAAGGCCATGCAAAAAGCAGCAGAATTCGGTATCTCAATCGTTGCTCACTGTGAAGACGAAGACCTGTTAATCCCGGGAGCAGCCTTGCATGACGGGCTGGTAGCAGCTCGACACGGTCTCCCTGGAATTCCTTCTGAGTCAGAGTCCATCCACGTTGGCCGCGATATTTTGCTGGCAGAACAGACAGGTGTGCACTACCACGTATGCCACATCAGCGCGAAAGAGTCGGTGCGTCTGGTACGTGACGGGAAACGCGCTGGCGTAAATGTAACGTGTGAAGTCAGTCCGCATCACCTCTTGCTGTGCGACGAGGATATCCCGGACAATCTGGATACGAATTGGAAAATGAACCCGCCACTGCGCTCTCGTGAGGATCGCGCCGCACTGATTGCGGGATTGAAAGACGGCACGATTGATATGATCGCCACAGACCATGCACCTCACACTCAAGAGGAAAAAGCAAACGGGATTAACCGTGCACCGTTCGGAATCGTCGGGCTGGAGACAGCATTCCCGCTCCTGTACACAAATCTCGTGCAAACTGGAGAGCTGACCTTGAAGAGGCTGGTTGAGCTGTTGACCGTGAAGCCAGCAGAAGCATTCAAACTGCCATACGGACGTTTGGAAGTAGGCGCACCAGCAGACCTGACAGTGATTGATCTGGAAACCGAAAAAACAATTGACCCAAGCACATTCGCAAGTAAAGGAATCAACACACCATTTGCTGGTTGGGCATGCAAAGGCTGGCCGACCCTGACGCTGGTAGATGGAAAGATCGTATATCAAAACGTGTAAAAACGATTGACAGACAAGACACAAGTTTTTACACGACAATGGAGGAGGAGCATAGATGCGTGCAAGATTGATCTTGGAAGACGGAACAGAATTTATCGGGACGGCATTTGGAGCGACAAAGGAGTCCTACGGGGAAGTGGTTTTCAATACGGGGCTAACTGGCTACCAGGAGGTTTTGTCCGACCCATCCTACTGCGGACAGATCGTCACCATGACATACCCGCTCATCGGAAATTACGGGATCAATCGAGACGACTTTGAAGCTGTTCGTCCGTACATTCACGGCTTCGTTGTTCGCGAGCATTGCGAGGCACCGAGCAACTGGCGCAATACGAACACACTCGATGAACTGCTGAAAACATACGACATCCCGGGCATTGCCGGTATCGACACTCGGATGTTGACGAGAAAAATTCGTTACCACGGCACGATGAAGGGCATGATTACAACCAGTGAAGCCCCGTTGGCTGAATTGGTTGCTGCCCTGAACGGCACGACATTGATGATAGACCAAGTATCACGCGTTTCTACGAAAAACGTCTTCAGCTGCCCAGGTACAAGTCATCGGGTAGTGCTGGTAGACTTCGGAGCCAAGCACGGGATTTTGCGCGAGCTGACCAAGCGCAACTGCGACGTAGTCGTCGTGCCTTACAATGTGACAGCAGAAGAGATTCGCCGCATTCAACCGGACGGGATACTTTTGTCCAATGGCCCTGGGGACCCGAAGGATGTACCGCAAGCTGTAGAGATGATTCGCGAAATCTTGGGTGAATATCCTCTGTTCGGAATTTGCCTCGGTCACCAACTGTTCGCGCTGGCATCTGGCGCTGACACGACGAAAATGAAATTCGGACACCGTGGCGGCAACCATCCAGTAAAAGAGCTACCAACCGGACGCACATATATCACATCCCAGAACCACAGCTATGCAGTAAAAGAAGACTCGCTCGCAGGCACGGAGCTGGAAGTTACACATATTGCCCTGAATGATGGCACCATCGAAGGTGTACGTCATGCCGCGAAGAATGCATTCTCAGTACAGTACCATCCAGAAGCAGCTCCAGGACCGTATGATTCCGGCTACCTGTTCGACCAGTTTCTTGCGATGATGGAAACAGCTAAGGAGGAAAAAACTCATGCCAAAACAAGATAATCTGAAAAAAATCCTCGTAATCGGCTCTGGACCTATCGTCATCGGGCAGGCTGCTGAATTTGACTATGCAGGCACACAAGCATGCGAAGCGTTAAAAGAAGAGGGCATGGAGGTAGTTCTGATCAACTCCAACCCAGCGACCATCATGACCGATACAAACATGGCGGACAAAGTATATATCGAGCCAATCACACTTGAATTCGTAGCGCGCGTCATTCGTCAAGAGAAGCCGGATGGACTACTGCCTACTCTTGGAGGTCAAACAGGCTTGAACATGGCTGTTGCCCTCTCAGAAGCAGGCGTTCTCGAGCAAGAAAATGTAAAGCTGCTCGGAACCAAGCTGGAATCGATCAAGCAAGCAGAAGACCGCGACCTGTTCCGCTCCCTCATGAATGAATTGGGCGAGCCGGTACCTGAATCAGTTATCGTGAGCACGGTAGAAGAAGCTGTCGATTTTGCAAACGAAATCGGTTATCCCATCATCGTTCGTCCTGCTTACACCTTGGGTGGTACAGGCGGCGGAATTTGTGAAGATGAAGAAACCCTCCGCGAGATCGTCGCAAGCGGATTGAAATACTCCCCGATTACGCAATGCTTGATCGAGAAAAGCATTGCTGGCATGAAAGAAATCGAGTACGAAGTGATGCGCGATGCCAACGACAACTGCATCGTAGTCTGCAACATGGAAAACATCGACCCAGTCGGCGTGCATACAGGTGACTCCATCGTAGTGGCGCCTAGCCAAACACTGGCTGACCGCGAGTATCAAATGCTGCGCACATCCGCACTGAACATCATCCGGGCGCTTGGTATCGAGGGTGGCTGCAACGTACAATACGCACTCGATCCGCACAGCTTCCAATACTACGTGATCGAAGTGAACCCGCGTGTGAGCCGCTCTTCTGCACTGGCTTCCAAGGCAACAGGCTACCCAATCGCAAAGATGGCAGCCAAAATCGCAATCGGCTACACGTTGGATGAACTGAAAAATCCAGTGACAGGCCAAACATACGCATGCTTCGAGCCAACACTGGACTACATCGTCAGCAAAATCCCACGTTGGCCGTTCGACAAGTTCCAATCCGCCAATCGCAAGCTCGGTACGCAAATGAAAGCGACTGGAGAAGTGATGGCGATCGGGCGGACTTTTGAAGAATCGATCATGAAAGCCATCCGTTCCTTGGAAATTGGTAGCTATCACATCGAGATCAAGGGAGCAGACGAAATCAGCGAGGACGATTTGAAAGCACGACTGGTGCACGCGGATGACGAACGCCTCTTCCTGCTGGCAGAAGCACTGCGCCGTGGCTGGACGATCGAACAACTGCACAACCTGACCAAGATCGATCTGTTCTTCCTGCACAAGTTCCATAAAATGATTGCCTTTGAAGCGGAACTGGCAAAAGGCTTGACGAGCGAAAAGCTGTACGAAGCAAAACGCATGGGCTTCACGGACCGCAAAATTGCGGAGCTGTGCGGTGAGACAGAAGAAGCGGTAGATGCAATGCGCAAAGAAAAAGGCTTTGTACCTGTATATAAAATGGTAGATACTTGCGCGGCAGAATTCGAAGCGCAAACACCGTACTACTACTCCGCGTATGAAGTAGAAGACGAGCGCATCGAGACTGGCAAGAAGCGTGTGGTCGTGCTGGGCTCCGGACCCATCCGCATTGGTCAAGGAATTGAGTTTGACTATGCGACAGTCCACGCTGTCTGGGCACTGAGAGAAGCGGGCTATGAGGCAGTGATCATCAACAACAACCCGGAGACCGTTTCTACAGACTTCAACACTTCTGATCGCCTGTACTTCGAACCGCTGTACATCGAAGACGTCATGAACATTCTCGATGTGGAAAAACCAGAGGGTGTCATCGTACAATTCGGCGGACAAACCGCGATCAACCTGGCTGACAAGCTGACTGCACGCGGAATCAAAATCTTGGGTACGAGTCTGGAAAACATCGACGCAGCGGAAAACCGTGAGAAGTTCGAAGCGCTGCTGCGCGAGCTGGAAATCGCCCAACCACCAGGCAAAACGGTTACGTCAGTCGAGCAGGCAGTAGTGGCAGCAGAAGGTCTTGGCTTCCCAGTCCTGGTTCGCCCATCCTACGTACTTGGCGGACGTGCGATGGAAATCGTCTACAACCAGTCCGAACTGTTGGAGTACATGGAAAAAGCGGTGAAGGTAAATCCTGATCACCCTGTACTGGTAGACCGTTACATGGTCGGGGTAGAAGTGGAAGTCGATGCGATCTGCGACGGAGAAAACGTTCTGATTCCAGGCATTATGGAGCATATCGAACGCGCAGGGGTACACTCTGGTGACTCCATCGCCGTATATCCTCCGCAATCCTTGTCCCAAGCGATCAAGGATGAACTGATCGATATGACGACAAAGCTGGCACGTGCCCTGCAAATCAAAGGCTTGCTCAACATCCAGTTCGTCATCTATAAAGACCGCCCATACGTAATCGAGGTCAACCCGCGTTCGTCCCGTACAGTGCCATTCCTCTCCAAAGTAACGGGGATTCCAATGGCGAACATCGCAACGAAAGCGATCCTTGGTTACTCTATCATCGAACAAGGCTTTACACCGGGCTACCATCCAGAGGAGTCGATGGTTTCTGTCAAAGTACCAGTCTTCTCCTTCGCAAAGCTGCGCCGCGTCGATATTACGCTCGGCCCTGAAATGAAATCGACCGGAGAAGTCATGGGACGCGAGAGCACTCTGGCAAAAGCGTTGTACAAAGGCTTGGTCGCAGCGGGCATGAATATCCCGACACAAGGCACCTTGCTTGTGACAGTTGCTGATAAAGACAAAGAAGAAGCGCTAGACATCGTGAAACGCTTCCGTCACCTCGGCTTCAAGCTGATGGCGACCGCAGGCACAGCCGATTATTTGGAGCAAGCGGGACTACAAGTAACACGCGTAAGCAAATTGTCCGAAGGCACGCCAAACCTGTTGGATGTCATCCATACAGGCGAAGCGAACATCGTACTCAATACACTGACAAAAGGCAAAACGCCACAACGCGACGGCTTCCGCATTCGTCGGGAAGCAGTAGAGAACGGCGCCGTATGCTTGACTTCACTCGATACAGCTTCCGCTCTGCTGCACGTACTGGAGACGATCACATTCTCTACAGAAGCAATGCCAGCCCAGCGTGCTGGTGCCAAAGTGGCAGTAACCGTATAAAAAGGGGAGAGCAGCGTGCAACAACAACTAACCGATATTCGCAAACGCATGATTGTTGCGCTCGACTTTTCCACACTGGATGAAGTCAAGAAGTGCATCGAGCCGCTACAGGGGCATATCCGCTATGTAAAAGTAGGGATGGAGCTCGCTTACGCAGAAGGACCAGCGATCGTTTCCTTTCTAAAGGAAAAAGGATTCAAAGTGTTCCTCGATTTGAAGGTTCACGATATTCCCAATACCGCTAAAGGCGCGATGAGAAGCCTGGCGCGTCTGGGAGCAGACATGGTAAACGTTCATGCGGCAGGCGGCGTAGCCATGATGGCGGCAGCGAGAGAAGGTTTGGAGCAAGGGACAGCGGCAGGTGCTGCTCGTCCCCTCCTGATCGGTGTGACGATGTTGACATCCACTGGTTTGCAAACGATGAATCAAGAATTGGCGATTCCAGGTGCGGTAGAAGATGTTGTGGTGCACTATGCACTGATGACCAAGCAAGCTGGCTTGGATGGAGTCGTTGCTTCTCCACTAGAAGTACCGATGATCAAAAAAGCTGCTGGAGACGCATTTGTAACCGTAACGCCAGGAATTCGTCCGCTGGGAGCAGATCAAGGCGATCAGACGCGTATCACGACGCCGGAACAGGCATTCCGCTTGGGCAGTGATTACCTCGTGATCGGACGCGCCATTACGAGTGCAAAAGATCCGGTAGGGGTTTGGCAAAGTATCGTCGCAGCAGTGGAAAAAGATCGTTCGTAAAGTAGCCAGCTGGAGGGAATAAGTGAAATGACGACAATGACAACCGCTAAACAAATTGCAGCGAATCTTCTCGAAATTGGGGCAGTTCATCTGCGACCGGAGCAACCTTTTACATGGACGTCCGGGATCAAATCCCCGATCTATTGCGACAACCGGATCACGATGTCCTATCCGCATGTGCGCCGTGCCATTGCGAGAGCGTTTACCGATTTGATCAAGGAGCAGTACCCAGATGCGCAAGTCATTGCTGGAACAGCGACTGCTGGTATTCCACATGCTGCATGGGTAGCAGAGCTGCTTGATCTGCCTATGATTTACGTACGGGACAAGGCAAAAGGCCACGGTCGCCAAAATCAGATTGAGGGCGCATTGGCAGCTGGTCAAAAGGTAGTCGTGATTGAAGACCTGATTTCCACAGGAGGCAGCTCCCTGAAAGCAGCGCAAGCTGTGCAGGCTGAGGGTGGAGAGGTACTGGGGGTCGTAGCCATTTTCAGCTACCAATTCCCGGATGCTGAAGCCTTGTTTGAGGAAGCGGGCATTCCTTGCTCCACGATATCGAATTACACAGCACTTTTGGAAGTAGCTTCAGAGCAAGGGGTTATTACAAGCGAACAGGAAAAAGTATTGGGCGAATGGCGGAAATCCCCGCGTACTTTTTTTGAATAAGTGATACATGATGAAGAGTAGGGCGGCGGTCAAACCGTCCTACTCTTTTTTGTTTCATCGTGGATCACAATCTGGACCCCTTCAGATCGATAGAACTGGAGGATAGCGTCGCCAGTCATTTCGAAATGACCGAAATCCTCTGGAAAAAGAATGCCCGGCGTAACCGTTGAGTTTTCATTTTGCAGAATGATTTGTTGTGCAAAAATGGCAGCGCCCAAAGCGGTCAGATGAGTCTGCCCTTTCGGATCAGTAATGTCGACTTGGCGTTTTACGGTTATGCCATGCTGATTGCGTCCATTTATTTGGATGACAACATGGTGAGGTGACCCTGCGCCTGGATTGTACAGTATTTTTTGACGTGTGCTCTTGCTGAGCAGGTTCCATATCCGGCTTTTTACCAAAGAAACGAGGGCAAAAGTAGACAGTTTATTGTCAAAGGCGATGCGAAAATCAGCGGTAGTTACGTTTTGGGCTTTCACAAGCGTCATGTGATCCGGTGTGTCAAGACGATAGCATTTCGTATGGTATCCATTCGGAAAGGTCACGGGTACCGGATCTGACATGGGTGTAACTTCTTTTACGCCAGTCGGTGTGGAGACAGTAAAAGGGATCGTCATGCGATCCATATAGTCGGTGGAATCTGGACCTGCTTTGTCTTGAAGGGAATAAAGGGCGTGCAGATGTATCCGGAGATCTTGCAGGGCAGCTGCATGTATGCTTGCGAGAAGCGCTACAGTTCCCCCCATCCACCCTGAGGCGAGAATGACTGGAGAGCCAATGTTCTCATTCTTCAAGCGTTCGATCGATCGTGTAAATCGTTCTGTCCAACGCGTGACGTCAATCAGAGGGATCTGTCGGCGAACTGCAGCAAGTAGCAGTGTGTCATCAGGATCATTTACTGCACTAATTATCAAGGTCAAATCAGCTGGAGCATGGGCGAGAGGATCGGATTTGGAGATATCCAAGAGGAAAGGCTTTAGCCTAGTGGACGCAAATGGCAAGGTCTTTCCCGCAGACCTTCCTCCCACCAATAATTCGAGATTAGGGTGGCGATCGTGCAGGATCTTGGCAATTTGGCTCCCGACCGTTCCGTAGCCGCCGACAATAAGAACTTTGGTGAGATTCATGTAGATTTCCCCTTTGATTAAATGTTTATGCGTTTAAGTTTATTAACGAATGACTGTGAAAAACAGGGACACACTGTCCCTTTTCGTTACGGTTCAAATTCAGTTGCACTCTTCTTCGACGAAAGTCACCAATTGCTTGAAAAGTCGGATCGCTTCTGTAATTTCAAGCCGATAAAACATCTCTGTTCCCTTCTTTTGAACGTTTACTAGGCCCGCTTGTTTTAATATTTTCAAGTGATGAGACACCGTAGGCCTAGACATGGGAATATGCTCGGCGATTTGTGTGACGTTCATGCTTTCCTTGTCGATGAGAAGAGCTACGATTTGCTGCCGAATCGGATCACCCAAGCCTTGGAAGTATGGACTTAACTCCATAAATATTTGAATCGCTTTTTCATTGCAGGTTGGATTCGTCATTGCACACTCCGTTAATAAACTTAATCATTTAAACCAAAGTATATGGGTTCTTCCTTATTTTTGCAAGTCATAAAAACATTGATAGATCAGCAATAAAGTAAGAGGAAGCGAGAATAAGCCAGATGCAATAGGAAAGAAAAGTAGGGAATAGTAAGGGAGGTTACAAAAAAAGTAAAGGTAGGTGCTTGTGTATGAATAAAGGAACGGGGAGCCTGCGCTCTCTTTTGAAAACAGGGAAGGTTAAGAAAATCATCGGTGCAGCTTTTTTGTCTGCGACACTCATGTTTTCCCTTCCTCATACGGGACAGGCTGTGGGCAAAGGTGCTCATGGGCCAGATATTTATGTGATTCAGGGGATGTTGAAATCATTAGGTAGTTACTCGGGTCAAATCAATGGATACTACGATGATGTTACCGTACGAGGTGTGAAGCATTTTCAGAAAAAACGCGGGTTGCCTGTTACAGGAAATGTAGATATTCGTACGTTCCAAAGTATTGTTTATTCCTATGATAGTATCAAATCTGGCAAACGTGGCCAAGGAGGCGGCAAAGGTCACGGTGGCGGAGCGGGCCAAGGAAGCGGCAAAGGCCACGGTAGCGGATCAGGCCAAGGTGGAGGCTTTGGCGGCGGAGCAGGTCAAGGCAAAGGCAACGGCATGGGCGGCGGAGCAGGTCAAGGCAAAGGCAACGGCGGTGGAACTGGCCAAGACCAAGGTAAAGGCTATGGCGGAGGAGCAGGCGAAGGCAAGGGCAACGGCGGTGGAACAGGTGAAGGCCAAGGTAAAGGCAACGGCGGTGGAACAGGCGAAGGCCAAGGCAAAGGCAACGGCAGTGGAACAGGTGAAGGCCAAGGTAAAGGCAACGGTAACGGCGGTGGAACCAGTAACGGCGGTGGAAACGGAAACGGTGGCGGAAAAGGCAACGGCGGCGGAACCGACAACGGTGGCACTAACGGCAACGGTAAGAACAAGGTGGATAACGAAGGTACTGGAAAAGACTAATTGTGCACGGGAGATAAAAACGCTTCTTCTCTTTTTGGGGACGAAGCGTTTTTCATGTAAAAGAGCTAACTTTAGTTAGTGTTAGAAGGAATTTGGCTAATGATATCATTATTCATGATTGCTATTTAATCAGGCAGGATATCAGAAAAAGTTCGAAGGAGGAAGAGCGATACGCATAAGAATAACAAGTCGGCGTATCCAGGCCTGAAAGAATGCAAGCAGGTAACTGATCAAATGACAGAAAAGTACAACGATTGCATGCAAGGAGGATTATGGTACATACCAGACCTTTTGAATATGAGCAAGACGAAGCATTTATTTGGGAATTGTACTGTTCTACGAGAACCGAAGAAATGGCTCTTTGGGGTTGGAGTGAGTCGGACAAGCTTGCTTTTTTACAGTCGCAGTTTATCATGCAGCAGAAATCTTACCAAATGCAGTTTCCTGCTCAGAAGCATCAAATCATTCTCCGATCCGAGCAGCCTATCGGTCGGATGATCACGGATGCGAGCGGAGATGCTTTGCATCTTGTAGATATTTCTTTGCTGCCTGCTTATCGGGGACAAGGTGTTGGTTCTAGCATGATTGGCGGTCTGCAAAAAGAGGCTCAAGCTTTCCAATTACCAATCCGTTTACGTGTTTTACAAGGGAATCCCGCCTTTCGACTATATGAACGACTTCATTTCATCGTGACAGACTCAACGGGGCTGTATATCCAAATGGAATGGCAGCCACTTCTGCAAAAATGACCTAACTGTTCGTTCGACAACGGAAATAACCACTTTACATAAGGAGGAAGCAACATGGCAGAGCCATTTCTTGGAGAAATCAGGATGTTTGGAGGAGATTATGCACCACAAGGATGGGCATTATGCGAAGGACAGATCTTATCTATTTCTGAAAACGACACATTGTTTAGTTTGATTGGAACCACATACGGCGGGAATGGACAAACGACTTTTGCGTTGCCTGATTTACGGGGACGTATCCCGCTTAATCAAGGGAAAAATCCGAGTACAGGAACTACCTACGTGATGGGTGAAAAAAATGGTGTAGAATCAGTCACCTTAACCGTCCCACAATTACCCGCGCATACGCATACGGTCCATGCATCATCGCAGCCAGGAACGCAGAACAGCCCTGCCAATGCTGTATGGGCAAAGAATGCGCAGCAATATTCAGCGAATGCACCTGATGGATTAATGAACGCGTCCAGCTTGAGCAGTGTAGGTGGGAATCAACCACACAGTAACCTGATGCCGTTTACGGTTATTAATTTCATCATTGCCCTGTACGGGATCTATCCTTCACAACAGTAACATCCAAATCGAACAGGAGGATTTTACATGGAACCATTTCTTGGAGAAATTCGATTTTTTCCATTTGCATTTGCGCCAAAGGGTTGGGCCTTGTGTAATGGTGCGGTGCTGTCTATCAGTGGAAACCAGGCACTGTTTTCCTTGTTAGGTGTTTCTTATGGAGGGAACGGAACCACCACTTTTGCTTTACCAGATTTAAGAGGCCGCGTCCCTGTTCATCAAAACAGACTAGCGGATCGTCCAATCGTAACGCTTGGTATGTCAGCTGGCGAAGAAACCCATGTATTAACGACAAACGAGATACCCGCCCATACCCATACGGCAACCGGCTCAAATGCAACTGCCAATGACAAAGTATGCGCTGGGAACTACTGGGCACAAGCTTCCGCTACAACTTATGGGACAACCCCGGATACGACGATGAGCGAGAGTGCATTGCAAACGATAGGGAATAGTGCACCTCATACGAATATGCAGCCGTATTTGGTCGGGAATTTTTGTATCGCGATTCAAGGGGTTTACCCGTCACGAAACTAGAGGAGGTACTATCATATGGATCCGTATATTGGAGAAATTCGTATCTTCGGTGGCAACTTCCCACCGAGGGACTGGGCTTTTTGTGATGGACAATTGATCTCGATTCCTTCCAATCCTGTATTGTATACGGTATTGGGAACGAAGTATGGTGGAGATGGCAAAACGACATTCGCGCTTCCCAATTTAAGAGGCTCAGCACCGATGAACCAGGGGGAAGGACCTGCCTTGACACCGCGTGTGGCTGGTGAAACAGGTGGTGATGTCAACATCACTCTGCTGCAAAACGATATTCCGGCGCATACTCATGTTCCGAATGCGTGCGTAACTCCTACAGCGGATACACCAACAGGGGCGAAATGGTCTTCCACCGTTGGCCGGGGATCTGTCATTCCTTATTCCAACACGAGTGATGGGACACAGCTTAGCCCGCAAGCAATCGGCACTACTGGCGGGACTCAACCTCATAATAATATGCAACCTTATCTTGGACTCTCGTTCATCATTTGTGTGAGTGGCGGAAATTTTCCGTCGAAAGGATAGGAACTGTATCTTGGACGCCCGATGCTGTGTAGCAGAAGGCGTCTTTTTGAAATGACGCTCACAGCCCTTCTTCCATCTTTTCCTACTTTTCGTATTCTTCTTGCGAGACGTATGCATTATAATGGATATGTCCGTGATACTAAACGATCGCTTGGAGCAGAACGATCGCAGAGGATGAAGCAGATGACGAAGATAGAAATACTGAAAAGCATGTTGACGAGCGATCAACGCAATGCGCCAGTATGGCTGTTATTAGGATTAGAGCATGCTGAGCAGGGGGATCGTACGGAGGCTTTACAGGCGTTTACGCAGGCCCTTGCCTATGGAAATGAAGCGATGAAGGAAAAAATTGTGATCGAGCTCAACAAGCTACAAAAGGAATCCCCATATTCGCGGACGTTAAAAGGGATCCATCAGAAGGATTCCTCTACATATACTACGATGTTTACACCTAAGATACGCGTCATCGAAGGGGGCAAAGGGAAGGCCACCGAGAAATCGGTTCAACTCGTTGAAAAAACGGCGAGTTTTGGAATGGTCGGCGGGCTTGGACGAGTAAAAGAGGCAATCTTTCAAAGACTCCTACATCCTATTTCGCAACGGTTGCCTCAAAAGAGAAGTACCATTTTACTTTACGGACCATCAGGGTGCGGAAAATCTTTGCTAGCAAAAGCAACTGCAGAAGAATGCCAGGCTCATTTTTTCTCCATGGAGATCACAGGCGGCCGAAGTATGTATACGTCGTCGAACAGGCAGTTCAACATCCATGACTTACTGGCAACAGTCCCTGCCAATAAACCGTTTCTGTTCCTTTTAGATGAACTAGACGCTTCCAGCCATTACGAAGAGAATACGAACTCCAACAGACAGGGGATCGATTCCAAATGGCTTCAGCAGATAGCGGAGGCAGGCGAGTACGACGAACGATTCGTCTTGATGGGAGCAACCAACGTTCCATGGGAATTGGAGCCTTCCATGCTCCGAGCGGCTGGTTTTGATCACTGGATTTTTGTTGGACCGCCAGATCGGCAAGCTCGGGAGGATATTTTTCGCTTAAAACTGGAGGGCCGTCCTTCTGAGAAGCTCGATTATGGGCATTTAGCAGGATGGACAGAGTTTTATTCGGGGGCAGACATCGAGTATGTAGTGGAGCTCGCAACGGAGCAGGTATGGCATGATATCGTAACAAAAGGGGTCGATCGCCCGATTCAAATGAGCGATCTACGAGAGGCTATTGCAGCTACCTATCCAACAACCATTGAGTGGTTGAGGACTTTGAAAGAACATTTGAAACAAGTGGATTACAACGGAATCTATGATGAAGTGTGGGACTACCTGTCTCTTCATAGTAGAATCTGATATCAACGAAAAGACTGTCGGCTCACTATCAAGCTGCGGTCTTTTTTTGACACAAATGTTAGAATATTGACTCAATATAGTCTTTTTTGTACGCTGAGTATAGGTATAAACAGTTGCTGGAAGGTGGAGGATACGCGATGAAAATAATAGATATATCCCGTCCGCTCATGGCAGGTATGCCGACCTGGCCAGGGGACACTCCCTTTCACTATGTCGTAAACTGGCCCAAAGCAGAGAGTGGCTCAGTCAATGTCGGTAAAATAACGATGAGTGTACATACGGGTACACATGTGGATGCTCCATTCCATTTCGATGATGATGGTCGAAAAATGGCGGCATTGCCTTTGGACCTGTACATTGGAGTGGCAAGAGTGGTAGAGCTTACTGGACGTTCCAGCATTGGCCCAGAAGATTTTGCCCACGTTGATCTGGAGGGGGTGGAACGCTTGTTGCTCAAAACATTATCGTGGAGCGACCCCAATCAGTTTCCATCAACCATCTGTCATCTGCGAGCGGACTTGCCAGCGTTCCTCGCCCAAAAAGGCATTCGGCTGATTGGAGTGGATATCCCATCTGTCGATCCGTTGGATAGCAAGGAACTGGCTGCTCATCATGGGCTGCACCAGCATGATATTCATATTTTGGAGGGGCTTCTGCTCGATCATGTCGAACCGGGTGATTACGAACTGATCGCACTGCCGCTGCTTTTAATGGAAGCAGATGGAAGTCCAGTACGTGCAATCTTGCGTCGTTCGTAAGGCTGCATATTGATAAAGCAGTGATTTTCTCGAATAATAACAGTGTAACTACAAAAACCATCATCACGGCGTACGTATGAAGGGAATGAAAAAGTAGATGGAAGCGATGACCTTTGTCCTTTTTGGCGCGACAGGAGATTTAGCCAAACGCAAAATTTTCCCTGCGCTCTTTAACTTATATGTAGATCAAAAGTTGCCTGCTGCCTTTTCGATTATCGGTGTGGGGAGAAGGGCCTGGTCTGATGACGAATTTCAAGAATCTGTTCGCCAGTCTGTCCATGAGTTTTCCCGTCGCGCCCAGATTGATTCCCACGAGCTAGACGCTTTCTTGTCTGCTTGTCGCTATGCGGAAGTAGATGTCATGGAACCACGTGCTTATGTAACGTTACATGATCTGGTCCTGCAAAGAGAGCAAGAGCTGCAAATTCCGCAAAACCGGATGTTTTACTTGTCAGTAGCCCCTCAATTTTTCGAGGGAATTGCAACCAATGTCAAAGGCAGCGGACTGGGTTCAACGACAGGCTGGAAGCGTCTGATCATTGAAAAGCCATTTGGACATGATTTGCAATCCGCGGAAGAATTGAATGAAAAGCTGGGGAAAGCATTTTTGGAAGAAGAAATTTATCGCATTGACCATTACTTGGGAAAACCAATGGTCCAGAATCTCGAGGCTCTCGAATTTGCGAACCCAGTCTTCCAAGCTCTCTGGAACAATCAGTACATCGCCAACGTGCAAATTACGGCGAATGAAACGGTCGGCGTTGAGGATCGGGCTGGATATTACGAACCTGCCGGGGCACTGCGCGACATGCTCCAAAATCACATGCTACAAATGCTCATGATCATCGGCATGCAGCTACCGAAGCGAATCACGTCCGCCCATATCCGCGAAGAAAAGCGCAAGGTGATGGCAGCCGTGCGTCCGATGAAGAAAGAAGAAGTTCGCACCCACGTTATTCGCGGTCAGTATAGCGAGGGACATATTCAAGGAACGCCTGTGGCTGGCTACAGGGACGAGCCTGGTGTCGATCCCGTTTCGATGACAGAAACGTATATTGCTACGCGTGTCTGGATTGATGACCCGTTTTGGCAAGGGGTACCATTTTATATTCGCACGGGAAAAAGACTGCAAGAGAAGTCAACCAGGATCGTTATTGAGTTCAAAAATCCACACGAAAAGCTATATCAGGAGCAAAATGAAACGACATCCCCTAATTTGTTGATCATCAGCGTGAATCCGAACGAAGGTATTGCCTTGCAGGTAAATAGTAAGAATCCGACAAATAGCGGTAAGATTGAGCCGGTGACGGTAGATTTCAGTGCAGGGACAAATGACGTGCCGGAAGCGTACGAGCTGCTCTTGTTCGATGCACTCCGCGGGGATTCCACCTACTTTGCGCATTGGGATGAGGTTCGGCTGTCATGGGAGTGGGTGACACCGATATTGGAAGCCTTCGCTGAAAATTCGGTGCCGCTCTTTACGTACGAAGCTGGCTCATTCGGACCGAAGGCCGCAGAGCAATTACTTGCTGCGGACGGATTCGTGTGGTGGCTGGATAAGGTCGAAGAACGAGTGCCGGTCACTTCAACGAGATAGACAAAAAGAAAAGGGAGCGGATGAGATGCGATTTGGCGTAATCGGAACGAACTGGATCACCGAGGAATTTATCCAGGCTGGTCAAGAAGTAGAAGGATTTTCTCTTCAGGCTGTTTATTCACGTACCAGCGAACGCGCCAAGGAATTCGCTGACAAGTACCATGCTCCATTTGCCTATAACAGCCTAGAAGAAATGACTACAAGCAAAAATATTGACGCGGTCTATATTGCGAGCCCCAACTCCTGCCACGCGGAACAAGCGATCCAGTGCATGGACGCGGGGCTACACGTATTATGTGAAAAGCCACTGGCTTCCAATGCGATTGAGGTAGAAGAAATGATCGAGGCAGCGAAAAGAAATGACGTGCTGCTCATGGAGGCTGTCAAATCTACACTATTGCCCAATTTTTTTTCGATACAAGACAACCTGCACAAGCTGGGAAAAGTACGACGCTTTATTGCTAGTAATTGTCAATATTCTTCGCGCTATGACGCGTATCGCGAAGGGAAGGTTTTACGTGCTTTTGATCCTGCTTTTTCAAACGGAGCCTTGATGGACATCGGTATTTATTGTCTTTATCCGTCACTCATCCTTTTTGGCAGACCAGACGACATCAAAGCAGAAGGAATTGTGCTTGATTCTGGAGTGGACGGGGAGGGCAGTATGCTTTTGAAGTATCGAGAGATGGACGCAATCATTAGCTTCTCGAAAATTACGACCTCCTATCAACCAGCAGAAATTCAAGGGGAGGACGCTACGATGGTGATCGATCGAATCAACCATCTCAAAGAAGTGGGCATTCGTTACAGGGACGGACGAATCGAGCAAGTGACAAGGCCTCAAACCCCGAAGACCATGCATTATGAAATAAGAGAATTCCTACACTTGGCGAGGAGCGGGGCCAGACAATCTGCTACGAATTCGCATGAAGTATCCAAAATGGCCATGCAGGTCATGGATGAAGCGAGAAGACAGATGGGGATTGTTTTTCCAGCGGATCGTAAAAAACAGTAGGCAAAGGGGAGGGCGTTTGTGATGAAAATGTATGATGTAACTGCCACCGTGTACGAAGGAATGACGGTGTATAAAAACAAGCCGGAAAAGCAGCCGAAAATACGTACCGCTACGAATGGCTATGTAACAGAATCGAGAATCGACATGGACCTTCATTCTGGTACCCATGTAGATGCTCCCCTGCACATGGTGAATGCTGGCGATACATTTGAGAGTATTTCCTTGGAAAAGCTAGTGGGCAATTGCAAGGTTCTCGATCTCACAGCGGTAGAAGACAGGATCACTCGCTCCGACTTGGAGTGCTTCGATCTTGTGCGAGGAGATTTTGTCCTATTTAAAACGAAAAACTCTTTTGAAGAGGCGTTCTCTTTTGAATTCATCTTTCTGTCTGAAGAAGGAGCAGAATATTTAAGTGAGCTGGGTGTGCGGGGCATTGGTACCGATGCACTTGGAATCGAACGCGCCCAGGAAGGACACCCCACACATAAAAAGCTGTTTGCAGCGGGAGTCATTGTCGTGGAAGGCTTGCGGCTAGCTGAGGTCCCGCCAGGCGAGTATTTTCTGGTAGCTGCACCACTCAAGCTGATCGGCACGGATGCAGCCCCGGCAAGGGTCCTATTGTTTGAAGGATTACATAGCGTATAATGGTGACTGTCACCCGCCTGTGAAGATCAGGCGGGTGCTTTCGTATTGGAATGGGGATGCATGGTGGTATAATTTGTCTATCCAAAATGAATGACGAGGAGTGGGAAATACATGCTCAGACGACCAGACCGCGATGAATACGCTGCTTATTTTGACTATTATATTGGGCTTGTACCTGAGGGGGAGCTGCAAACGACCCTCACACAACAAGGTGAGAAGCAAGTCGCGTTATTTTCGTCACTAGCGCCCGAGCAAATGGATTATCGGTATGCACCAGGTAAATGGACGGTAAAAGAGGTTTTGGGTCATCTCGTCGATACAGAACGCATCATGAGCTATCGCTTGCTGAGAATCGCGAGAGGAGATCAGACACCCCTCGTCGGTTTTGATGAGAATGCTTTTGTAGAACACGGGTGTTTTCAGCTAAGAGACCTCTCTGATTTATTGGAAGAGTATAAGGCTGTTCGGGCTTCCACCATCGCGCAGGTGCGAGGAATCTCTCCAGAAGCGTGGTTGCGTACAGGACTTGCCAACGGAAACAAGCTATCTGCAAGGACGTTGGCCTATGTGATTGCTGGACATGAAGCTCACCATACTACCATTTTGAAAGATCGGTATTTGGGGTAGCTCAGAGCCTCTCCTTGTTTGTCGGCAACAGCTGGACGAATATTTTTCCGGCAAGAGACAGTCCTTTTCTGTTCCCCTGTGGATGAAAGGGACAGACTTTCAGAAAACAGTCATAGGAGCAAACGGGAGTTTAACAGGCTATTCGGGTGGCTTGTGGCGAAAGGAATGGCTACTAGCCCACGAACAATGTTCGCAAAACAAGGAAAAATAAGGTAAAATTTGAGTGGAGTAGTGAGAAAAGACAATTTCATAGGTGGAAACAGGTTCCTTAGGGCGTACCAATTCGCCAAAAGGATAATAGGGAAGCTCGGTGCAAATCCGACACGGTCCCGCCACTGTAAGAGGGGAGTCAGCGTCCAACAAGCCACTGGTCTATCAATATAGACGGGGAAGGCGACGCTAGATGATGAACCCAAAGTCAGGAGACCTGCCTGTTTCGACAACACTGATAGACCTACGGGAGATAGGGAGGTGTTAGAGATGGCTTGCGAAAAACAGCGAGTGGACAAGTACGCCCCTCCTTTTCTGGCATTTTCTAACGATCGTCACGGTCGAGTAGAAAATGCTCTTTTTATTTTGGGCAGGATAAAAGAAGAGGAGGGTGTGCGAATGCAACTTTTTATTTGCCAATGGTGCGGATATGTCGAGGAAAAAGAGCTGCCTGAAGAATGCCAGGAGGGCGTGCTTCATTGCACTTGCTGCAGTATGGAAGAGGTAGAAAGCCTGTTCACCTACACCTGAAAGCCTGACCAAATCAGCTTGCAATCAGAAAAGAAAGAATTTTGTTGACGCTTGCCTTGGAATTTCTTAGAATAAAGCTCAACAGCATAATTAGTTCTTATCCAGAGAGGTGGAGGGTCTGGCCCGATGAAGCCCGGCAACCGTTGCATATTGCGACAAGGTGCCAATTCCTGCGAGACGTTTCGTCTCGAAAGATAAGAAGCGGGTTACTCCATCAGTAGATGAACCTTCTTCTTAGCGAAGAAGGTTTTTTTCAATTTCATATTTTCTTTATCCAGAGAGGTGGAGGGACTGGCCCGATGAAGCCCGGCAACCGTCACGCATGTTTGTGACAAGGTGCCAATTCCTGCAGGACATATACGTCCTGGGAGATAAGGAGGGGGAGCAGTAGCTGCTAACAAGCCTTCTTCTTATCGAAGATGGCTTTTCTTTTTATCTAAAATTCGGGGTATGGGGTGGTCAGGATGAGTGCAGAAGTGGTACGCGTGGGATTATTGGGATTGGGAACAGTGGGTGGAGGCGTAATCAAAACGATCCGTTCGCAGCAGGAGAAGCTGGCTTCTCGTCTGGGTAAACGAATTGAGATCGTCAAGGCATTGGTGCGTGATTCGGAAAAAGAGCGGGCGGTTCATATCGACCCGGCATTACTGACAACAGACTTTGAGGATGTATTACGCAGCGATGTGGATATCGTGGTGGAAGTCATGGGCGGTGTAGAACCTACCTATGACTACGTCCGTGCTTTGATCGAAAAGGGCTGCCATGTGGTAACTGCCAACAAAGAACTCCTGGCGAAAAAAGGAACGGAGCTAGTCGATTTGGCAAATCAGCATCAAGTGCACCTTGCCTATGAAGCGAGTGTGGCAGGGGGCATCCCGATTTTGAGCGTGCTCCGGCAGTTCCTACGGACGAACGATATTCAAGGCGTTCGCGGTATTCTTAACGGAACAACGAACTTCATTTTGACGAAAATGGAGACAGAGCAGCTCTCTTACCAGGAGGTGCTCAAGCAAGCGCAGGAGCTGGGCTATGCGGAAGCGGACCCTCGTTCCGATGTAGAAGGCTTTGATGCTATGTACAAGTTGTATATCTTGGCACAGCTTGTTTACGGAGAATCGCTGCCTTTAGCAGATGTTGTTCGCAAAGGAATTGCAGATTTGTCTGCAGGTCACATTCGGATTGCGAGCGAGCTGGGGTACCGGATCAAGCTGATTGCGCAGGCCTATCAAGCTGAGAAAGGAATTCGCCTATCAGTTGAACCAACCATGCTTTCGCTGAGCCATCCGTTGGCGCAAATCCACGACGCGTTTAATGCTGTCCAGCTATCCGGCAACATCGTGGGAGACTTGTTGTTTACAGGAAGAGGGGCAGGAGAGCTCCCTACAGCAAGTGCAGTCGTGGAGGATTTGGCCTATTTATTGACACAGCCATTCACACCGCATCCTACTTGGAAAGAAAAAACGGCTGACAAAGCTGGAGCCACGGTGGACTCGGTAGAACACGTCCTATGTTACCTTGAGGGCTCATGTCATACTGCTACGCCAGATCGTGTCCTGCATTTCCTTCAGCAGGCAGGAGTCAACGTGCATAAACTAAAAGTCCAATTCGACTTGGGAGGCGTCTTGCGCGCAGGTTTGATCGTAACAGGAATCAGTGAAGAGCACGAGTCCCTATTGAAAAATGATTTCGGTTTAGAAGTGCGCTGCTTCCCCATTATCGAATCTGCGTAAGTAAGAGGAATCATAAGAAGAAAAGCCGTATTTCTAGTTACCTGGAAACACGGCTTCTTTTGTCAGGGGGCAGTCTCCACCGCTTTTGCACGCGGCTGTATACGCCCGTCACTTTGTATGTCGACACTCTCAGAAATGGATTCAATGCGTTTTAGCAGGGCAGCGCCGTTGCTTTCATTCATGGGTACAGCTTGTCCCAATTCTGCGTGAAACGGAAGCATCGTCAGCTCACAATCACCGCTTTTCGTACAGTTTGCTTGCAGGACCATCGTTTCCCAAGTCTTGGGTTCGTTTGATCGTGTGAAAATGAAATTGCCGAGACTGTACGCTATCCATTTGTCGTTGTATCGTTCAAAACCTTGAAGGACGTGGGGATGACCGCCGACAATCAAATCTGCACCAGCATCGATGTAGGCACGAGACAACTCTTTTTGATGATCGACAGGATAATCAGCGCGTTCCTTGCCCCAGTGTGCAATCACGACGACGAGATCCGCTTGGTTGTTCGCATCTTGGATCGCTTTTACTGCTAGCGTAGGATCATAGGAAGCGGCCATACCTGGCTGGGAATCCCCTGCATACCAGCTCGTTTCGGGAATGACCCTGCTGAAGCCGAGAATCGCGATCTTGATGCCGTTCTTTTCTATGAATACAGGTGAATAGGCACGGCTGGCATCCTTACCTGCGCCGACGTATTCAATCCGGTTTTCGTCTAAAGCGTCAAAGGTATCCAGCAATCCCGGAACTCCTTGATCCATGGAGTGATTATTGGCGAGATTCACCACATCAATCCCGGCGTTTTTCATGGCCGGAACAGCAAGTGGCGACGACTTGTAGACATACGCCTTGTTCTGTGCAGCAACTCCTGTTTCGGTGATCGGCGTCTCCAAATTGGCAATCGTGAGATCATCTTGCAAAAAGAGCGAGCTTACATGCTTGTATGGGTAGTCATAGCTGTTTGCGAGTAAGGTTTTCTCTACATTCCCTGACATCATGACGTCACCGACAAAGGTGAGCTGCACAGAAGTCTTTTGGTTCACGGTATTGTCAGGAGCAGGCTGCGTGTTCGGGTTGGCATGTTCTCTATCCATAGCAGTTTGGAATAGGTAGTAGGTTCCGACGACGAAGATGGCCAACACGCTAAATAGGAGCGTGTTCTTTCCAACACGTGCCCATTTTCTGCGTGAGTGCTTGCGCCGAACTTTTCCCCGGCTTGATCTGGTCTCGTTCATTTTTCCCCCTTGTCATTCTATCCTTACATAAATGAATTTTGATATCCTATAAGTAATACGAAAAGAGGCGAAAAAAGGTGCGATTAACTTTTGATCATTTGGTTCATTTTGTACAGCGAACTCCTCAGGAAGCATCGGAACAATTTTGCCAAGCGGGTTTTCATGCAGTAGCTGGAGGGCGTCATGCGTCTTGGGGGACATGGAATAGCCTTAGTTATTTCGGACTCTCTTATGTTGAATTTTTGGCGGTTGAACACGAGGAGCTTGCTCGACAATCAGATAATCCGCTCGTACTTCAATGTATCGAGGATGAAGCAAAGGGAGAAGGATTTGGTCAGATTGCGCTTCGTACCAACGAGATGGATGCGTGGGCAGAGCGCCTGCGAAGCCAAGGTTTGCAGGTTACTGGACCTGTTGCGGGAAGTCGTACGCGTGATGATGGCACGACGCTTCGGTGGCGGATGTTATTCCTCGAAGATGCAGATAGTGCTCTTCTACCGCCATTTCTCATTGAATGGTCGCAAACAGATGAAGAAAGAATAGAAGATTTGACTAATCGTGGCATCATTGGCGCACATCCGAACGGTGCAGCCCATCTCCAGTCAGTAGGCTATGCAGTAAAGGATCTGGAAGAAGCAACAGCACGTTGGCAAAGCTGGTTCGGATGGAAGAAGAGCGAAAAATTCCACGATAAAGAACTGGGGGCCATCTGCCAAGCATTTGAACTTCCGGGTGGAAATGTAGTACTTTGCCAACCGACTGAAGAGGGATTGGCGCAGACTGCATGGGAAAATCGCGGGCAAAGACCGTTTTTTGCGAGGCTGGCAGGAGCGAGCCAAAAAAGCGAGTATAAGATTGGTGGAGGATCTTACTTTCTAGCAGCGCTGGAATAGTCGTTTAGAACCTAATTACGTAAGTGTCCCCATCTGACACACACATACAAGGGGTGGTACCAACGAAGTTGACACCACCCGTAATGTAGATAGTTTAATCATCTACCAAGCCTATTTATTTTTGTTTTCAGCATATCCGTTCGTCTCTCGTAAAAGTAGATTTGGAACAAGACGAATATATAATAGTTCCCCAATAAGTTCTACAATTGTTTGCGTTACGATTACAGCAGACACTACCCCGTTTAGAGGTTCAGGTAGCGCCAGTGCAAAAGGAAGAACGACAAGAGAGTTACGGGTTCCTGCACTAAAGATAAGAGCCCGCCCAGCTCCGGTATCTAAACGGAATATACGAGAAACGATACGTGCAATAATCGGTGTAATGGCCATATATGCTACATAGACGGGAATCACTTGGCTAATAAAATGAAAAGAGGTATATAGTTTAGCGATTTGGGATGCAACAACAATGAAGAGGGTTAGTGCCATAAAAGGCACAGGAAGCCATGCTGTAGCATCAAGAAAACGTTCTCCGTTTGGTTGGCGTCTTGACCACCATTGAGTAAGTAGAGCAAGTACCAGTGGAACAACAATAAGACCTAAAAATGCTTCGAGAAACGGCCCGACACTCACAATTTCTGCCGATGTCGTGCCCATAAAAAGCCATAGATAAATAGGCAATAAAAGCATTTGGGTGACAAAGAGTATAGGGGTTGAAACCAAAACAAGCTTTTCGTTCCCTCGCCCAAGATGTGTAAAGACGATAACATAGTCAATGCAGGGGGTAAGCAAAACAAGAAGTACACCTAATAGAATTGCTGGATCGGTTGGAAGAAACCGAGTTAACCCCCAAACAAGGATAGGTACAGCTATGTAATTCGTAACAAGTAGCGCATAGGTGAACTTTCGGTTCGTCAGTGCCTCTTTTAAACGAAAAAACGGTATTTGAGCAAACATTCCATACATTAAGATGGCAAGTATGAACGAAATCATGCTATCTAAGCTCTTACTGGATTCTGGCCACAACAAGCCTGTTCCAGCGGCAATAATTAGTACGAAAGCATAAAGCCATACTTGATTCTTTTCTAATTGTTCTCTTGAAATCACTCTTGCACTTCCCCTTCCTAACACGAACCCGTATTTTCTATCTTCTCCAAGCATTCCGCCCATGTAAGACATTTACAGCTTAGCCCTCTGTCTAGTATCTGTATCATCGAGTTAAGCTGTTTTTTCTTCTCCTTCACTCCTTGACTTAAAGTTAACTTTAAGTTTAATGATCAATTATATCTCGTTACCAAAGGGGGAAGATAGTATTGAGTAAAGAAATATCTGTCGTTTGTTGCCATACGGTTTTTGCCCATTCTTAACGTTTACAGTCATTGCAAGCAACGACGAGAACCCGGTTTTGCTAGAACTTACCGGAAACGAAGAAGCGAAAGCATTCAAACCAAAAACCATCTCGTAATCAGAGAGGGTTTTTGGTTTTTTATGTCGTACGTTCCTCGATCCCTGGATGCCAACCGTTTTCTTACCCAGAGGATTCTTGTGATGCTGGAATGCCCAATCTGAAACGGAATGAAAATTAGAATTTGTAAAAATGGTGAAATTTGGATGAAAAAACGCAAAAATGAAGATAAAATACAAGACAGAAGAGAAAGTGGAGGTGATAGGGATGCTCATAGTGAGTATCTTATTAACCATAATACTAATTGTTCTGTTAGTCATTATTTACAAAAAACGTGAAGAAACCGAGTCGAACCTAGGGTGGAAATTTATTGGATATTTTTGGTTAGGGGGATTTGCTTTTAAGGGAGACGAGACCCCCTTACCTTTAGGTTTTTTGTTATTTCTTTTGATTTTCCGCCCAAAGACGAATGTTAAAACAAAAAAACGTTCCGCTTATCTCGGTTTCATATGTTTCCTCATCCTGCATTTGATTTTGCCAGCAGTGGAGAGGGATCTGTTTGAACGTCCACGAGATGTAGTTGCTGCCAGCGACAATATGTTTCAAATCAATTTCACGAACGATTGGATGACTATACGAGATCAACTCAAAATCGAAGAGCGTGCACGGCTGGTATATTTTAAGGCGCATTATCAAAAAAATGGTCAGATAGATGACTTGTACTATTATGTAGTCAGCGTTTCTGGAAAGAACTCTGTTTATTATGATATTAATTTTTCTGCTGACACAAATCGATATACAATTCGCGCTGAGAAAATTGGTGTTGAAGGGTTAGAATATGTGGAATTTGTAGAGGCTTCGAGGTTTTTTGAAGTTTTGGATGAGGTTCAGGTCCGAAACCTTTCTCTGGAACAGCCATTTGTAGGGTATACCCTCAGATTCGATGGCGAACGGATAAAGGATACTGACGAGTATCAGCAAAAATATGTGATCCTGGGGAAAGAAATCAAAACCATTACGAGGGATCAACTTCCGACGGAAGGGTACCCCATCAATCTTTGCGGGAAAGAGAAGCCTTACGAATTACCGACTGGCTCTGGAGTATCAAACAGATGTGAAGCGAATGCAGATTTCTTTTTTGATGACTGAATAATGAAAGAAACCACCTCGCATTGGAGGTGGTTTTTTTACTAGGTGCCAAACGTCTTTTTGGTTAAATTCCGGTACATCACCAGCATCGCGATACGCCAAGGTACGAGCATACCGAATGCGAGCAAGAAGAACAGTCCACCTGTTTGAATCGGTGTAAAGCTATCATTGATCAGCAGTTTAATAATCAGCCGGATGACCAACAGACCGGACAAAATGAAGAAAAACGCACGGGACCGTTTCAAATACACATCTTGCCCAATGATTTCGAAACGTGACGTCATAATCAACGGAATCGAAAAGATAAGCCCAACCACAAAGGCTGCAATATCAAACTTGGGCGGTAATTGCGCCTCCGGGAACAAGAACATCGCAAATCCTGTCGCCATAAAGAAAGGTGGCAAAATAATGCTTTTTGCAGAAGCCGGCTTTTTTTGCCGACGCATTCTCACAAAGATCACTGCAATGGCCATCACGAGAGGCAGCAAGATTCCCAAAACGGGAGAGGAAAGTATCTGCATGGAAAAACGCCTCCATAAGTGTTCAACATACTTCCACTAGTGTACACCAAAGCATGGTCTGTGGGAAAGCGTTTGTCATGGCATGTTACATTCCGATACTAGGCAGCTGCTTCATCGTGAGAGCGTACATCCAGCTTATGCTTTTTACTGTAGAAGAAAGTCAACAAGCCAAAGATCAATGTCACCGATCCGATGAAGAGGAGGTAGCCGCTAATGCCGAGAAGGTCCAGCCCAACCCCTGTAATCGCGAGAGCCAACAAGAAGAATCCACGATCCAGCATGCTTTTGAAAGAAAAGAATCGACCTTGCTGGTGTGGAGGTAGGCGCTTCTGGAAAATCGTTGCGATAACCGGGAAGAAGAAAGCAACGACAAAGCCGAACATGGAGAAGGAAGCAAGCACCATGAATTTGTTATCAGCGAATGACATGCCGAACTGGGACAGTGCGAAGAAAAAGAGCATGATGGTGGACGCTGCCACAAGGTTTCTGCGGCCTATCCACCGTTTTGCCAAGAGCCCCCCAATCAAAATGCTGATTCCTTCTGCTGCATAGATCCATCCCATGAGCTGAGGTTCCTGTTGCAGCTCGCTAAAGTTCAAGATCATCAGGTTCACACCGCCGAGGAACAAGGTGATCAACCCGTTATTAATCAATCCGACAAACAAGGCTGGGTCCTGTCGCGAGATCGTCAGTACTTCGCGAAACTCCACTTTTTCCTGAATCTTCCGAGAAGTGACTGGAGGAATGCGGAGAAAGAGCGTGACGACAGCGAGTACAGCGTACGCGATGATGGAGCACACATACAGCATGGATAGGTCCATAGACGCAACGAGTATACCGCCGATCGCTGTTCCCCCAATGCGCGAGAGGGTAGAAATATTCAAATACGCGCTGTTTGCTTTGAGTAACTCGTCTTGGGAAAGGATGGCTGGCAAGGAAGCCTGCACGGTCGGAAAATAAAACGCAGCAGAGCATTGCATCACGATCAAAGATACGATCATCCACAGAAGAGAATCGTTTGCAAGAGCCGGGAACATGAAGACTGGGCTGAGTGTTCGGACCAGGCTGGCAAACAGCATGATCTTGCCCTTGTCGTACATGTCAATCACCACACCCGCTTTAGGGGCGAGGAGAATGCTGACCACCAATCCACACATCAGAATCAAGCCCTTCACCGTATCAGAAGGAACGAGTTTCTGCATGAACGAAAGATTGGCAATAATCGAAATCCACATGCCCGCTCCCGCGACGATCTCTCCGCTCATTAAAAGCAGAAAGGTACGATTACGCCATAACATGAGAGCCACTCCAAACATTCGTTAGATAGGTAAAAATTTGAACAGATCCATTCATTTGATAAAAAACGATTTATCTAGTATAGCATTCATGCAAACGCTTGTATATTTATTGTCTTTGTGGGTATTCTTCGCATTCATAACGGACAAACTAACGCAATGCTGCGGCCATTACGCCCAAAAGGAGCTATTCGTAAATGGCGCGAAAACGAACGTTGCTACTGTTGATCGTGTATGGATTTGCTGCGACACTCACGATCTTTTATGGATTGGTGGAAAAGCATAGCGTCATTGTCACGTTCTTTTCTTTTCATGTGCTCGTTTGCATCTGTATCCCCGTCATTCACGGATGGTGGGAAGGAGATTTGCGAAAGCACGGGCGCTTAGTGTGGGGAAGTTTTGAATGGCAGGGTACTTTATACGGACTGGCATTTGGCGTTCTTATGTTGACAGGAGTGCTGGCTGGGCTTTGGTTGCTCCTGCAGGAACCGGGAAGACCTGAAGCTGTTCGAATAGGTATGGAAGCATGGGGGATTGAACGCCGCTGGATTTTGGGTTTTTCCTTCTACCTCGTTTTCATTAACTCGCTGCTGGAAGAGTTGTTCTGGCGAGGCTTCGTATTGCAGCGGTTGCGCGCATCCTTATCCATCTTGATGTCCATTTTTCTTTCCAGCTTTTTTTATTCTTTGTATCACCTGATTATCTCTACGATCCTATTTGGTTTTCGAAACGGCTTGCTCATTACGTCGATGGTTTTTGGTGCTGGGCTGATTTGGGGATGGATGAAAGGAATGTTTCCTTCGATTTATCCAAACTGGCTTAGTCATTTGTTCGCGGATTTGGGTCTCGCACTAGCTGTGATTCTCTGGATTTATTGACCGGATAGGAGGGAGAAACTGATGCTGGCGATTCATGAAGAAACGAGGCTTCGCAAGCGATTGCTCAGTATACTTCGGCAAAACAGTGAAGCATTTCAACTTTACTATGACACGTATGGTTATACCCCGGTTGAGCCGTTACTGGACTATCTTCATACGCTGAAAGGGTGCGCATACATAACCAGGCAAGATCTTCATCAAGTCGTGGAATTCGATCCGGAGCGGAGTGTCGAATGGGACGGTGGAGCACTCATTCGAGTTACCTACGGATTTTTGCCTTCGATTGCAAAAAGCAGGCTCATCGAGATCGTACCACCTGACGTTCTTTATTACGGAACACATCGAAAGTTAGTGAAACAAGTACTCACTGGCGGCCTGTTGCCGATTGCCAGTGAGTATGTGCAGCTTGCGGATAGACCGGAGCATATTGGAGAGCCGACAGACACATTGCGCCTCGTCACTGTGAATGCAAAGGAGGCCCATGAAGCCGGGATTTGCTTTTACCGAGTGGGTGAACACTATTGTTTGAGCGATGCTGTCCCAGCCGGTTATTTGCAGATGTACGCAGATTAGTTCGACTCGTTGTTTCGACGTGCCTCGCGCCTTTGTAGCTGGTGCTGGCGTTCTGCCAAAACGTCGCTTCGATCTCTCAGGGTATGCTTATTCAGCAAGTAGGGGTCTTGCATATCGCTATCCCGATGTTCAGGGTGATTTTGTATCATACAAGCCTCTTGATACGCCTGTTTCAAAGCATCAGACATGGGCAAGGACAGACTTCTATAGGGCTGACCATTTTGTATTTCCGTCAGGCGCTCTTCAAGCAGGCTCGCTAGACTGTCACTATCCAACCCAAGCTTTTGGATGTCAAGATGATGCTTTTTAACAAGGGATATGGCGCTTGTGAGCATTTTGATTGCACCTGACTGATTCCCTCGTCTCTGGTGATAAAGAGCGACGGAGATTTGAATCAAGCCAACCCATACTGGCTGTCGCTCATGTGGAGGAGCGCTTTTCCAATACTCCTCGAGAATTTCATGACACTCAAAATAATCGCGTTCTACATGAAACTGGATCAAATAATCCAGATACGGTTGTGGATACATGGTGATCTTCACCTCACTGCTTGGTTTTCAATAGTTCGTTTATGTACTATTATAAAGCATAGAGAGTAGAAAATGAGGTGTAAAACCATTTATGACAAGAGATGAACTCGTAGCCGTATTGGAAAAAAAGCGAATGACCGAAATCATAGAACTGATCGAGGATGCTGAACAGGGAGAACTGGAAGAGCTCGAGCTCGTGGAAAGCCTGGGATTGCTCATGGATCAGGAGTTGAACAAAGAAGTCATTTCGTTATTGGAGAGCTTGGGAGTCACCATTATTTACTTGAGCGGTGATGAAGAAGACGAAGAGGAAGAAGACAACGAAGACGACGATAATTAGTAAAAAAGAGAACCAACCTTGTGCATGGTGCCAGGTTGGTTTTTGCATTCCTTACTTTTGCGTCCATACGCGATTTTTATTTCGTGTAGCGGGGAACTTTTCCCCTCTGGAAAGCTCGATGATCATCGGGTCCTGCACACTTGCGCCGGATTCACCAATCTCCATGTATACGGCATTTTTCGGAGACTTTTCTCCTTCACGAAAACGACTGTGTTCTCCCACGAAGGCACCTTCTTCCTAAAGGAATTGTCATCTGAATTAGTATGACCCGGTACACTGGCTTCATGCTTTCCCTTCTATTGACGATCGATTTTGAATTCCTATACGATCATTTTCATTACTTTTGGAGAGGTGAATACATGCTACCTTTGACCTTGAAAAAGGAATCCAATATATCTTATCACGAGCAATTATACCAACAAATTTCATCCTCGATTCGAAGCGGTGAGCTTCCTTCCCAAGAGCAGTTGCCAACGGTTAGGGAGTTGGCGGCACAGTTGAAAGTCAATTACAACACCGTTCGCAGCGTGTATTTGCGTCTCCAGCAAGAAGGGCTGGTTGATTGTCGGCAAGGGAGGGGAACGATTGTAAGCAACAGCGCAAGTGACGCGCTCTTGACACGTAACCCGATCCATCTTGCTTTACTCGCCAAAGAAACCATTCATAAAGTAAAAGCAATAGGCTATTCCATGGATGAATTCTCTCGCGTCCTTTCCTGTGTGTTACAAGAAATCAATCAGTTTCCGGTTCTTTTTTTGCGGTTCACAGAGCTGGAGGTCACTGAATATATGCGGTTGGTGCAGTACCATCTTCCGAGTGTGATGGTCGAAGGGAGAACTTTCGAGGATTTTTCCCAGCAGGTACAATGCGATGCGAATTTTTTGCAACAATACAAAGCCATCGTTATCCCTCCTTGTGTTAACCTGAAACTTCCGAAGGATGCTCCTCCTATCGTTAGCCTTGATTTTATCCCGGACCCGACAACTGTGATCCCTGCCATGGAGGCCTACCCACGAAATACGAAAGTTGGATTGATCTGTGCGACCATACGAGGTGGTGCGGGGATGATCAATGATCTCTACAACGCAGGCATTACGCATTTGGATATTCGGACAATAGAAGCGAACCATGCCGAAGTGTTTGATTTGATTACATCTTGTGATGTCGTGTATATTTCCAAGCCTGGCTATATGGTGAAGCCTCATTTGCTGACGTTGCCAAAAGTAAAGGAATTTCAAGAAATCCCCGACCACCACGGTATTAATGAGCTGCGCAAGCTCGTTACCCATTAAGTTAGATGAATGAGTATGCTCTCATGTACCGGAGTTACCGGCAGAATCCGTTATTTTTGGGGCAGATTGTCGGAAAAGCGCGATCGAATCAGCGTTTGACCACTCCAACTGCTGAATTGCCTACGAGACATCCGCTGATTTTGACTAGTATATAGACTTCTGTCCATGCCGATATGCCTTCACCTACATACCTTGTAGATGTAACGAACAGGAAGGGGTGAGGTTAATGAGTTGCGGATGCAGAAGATCTCGTCGCAGATGCTTTAAATGCTGCGAAAAGAAAGTGTACAGAAAGCATTGCTTCTACAAGCCACACTACAAAACCCATTGTAAACCATACGGTCGTAGTTGTGGACACGGTCACGGTGGTGGTTTTGAACACTTTGGCGGCGGTTATGGCGGTTTCGATGGTTACGGCTCCTCTTATGGTGGCGGATACGGTGGAGGGTTCGGTGGCGGTTACGGTGGAAGTCACGGAAGTAACGAGAGCAAGTATTAATAGAGAAAGGCGCCGCGGTGGCGCTTTTTTCGTTTTTTCGCAAGTTTTGCGCAATTTGTCGTACAATAGAGGAAAAGGATTAATGGAGGTATGGATATGCAATTCCTGAATGGGAAAGAGGAACGAATGTGGGCGATGATCGTACATCTATCCGCCTTCCTTGGTTTTATCGTTCCGTTCGGCAATGTACTAGGACCTTTAATCGTATGGTTGATCAAGCGTGAAGAAGGAGCCTTTTTTTATCAGCATGGAAAAGAGGCACTGAATTTTAGCATCTCAGTGACGATTTATGCCGCAATTTCGAGTTTGTTGATCATCATTTTTATCGGCGTACTATTATTGGGAGCCCTCTTTATTTTTTGGGCGATCTTCGTTATTATCGCTGCGGTAAAAGCGAATGAGGGAAAAGAATTCCGTTACCCGCTCACTCTCCGGTTTATAAAATAACCGTTTTTGGAAAAGTCGTTCCACTTGGGACGGCTTTTATATTTGTTTGAATTTTCTATTAAAAAAGAGGGTGAACAGTCGTTCATCTCGAATTAAAAGAGAGTGTAGTTGGTGAAGGGGGAGTCAAATTATGTTGACGGGAGTGACGATAGTTGATTTTTCTCGCCATCTTCCAGGTCCGATTTGTACGATGCGCCTGGCTGATTTGGGGGCAGAGGTCATCGAGGTGGAACCGTTTCACGACAAAGCTCACTCACCGTTAACCAGGCCTTCTCATCCTGAAGCTAGAGAGACGGGAGCGTTTTACCTGCGTTCACATCGCAATCATAAAAGTATTTCCTTGAATTTGCGGACGAATGAGGGAAAAGCGCTCGCGTTTGCTCTGGCCAGACAGGCTGATGTCGTGGTGGAAAGCTATCGACCAGGTGTAATGCGACATTTGGGACTTGATTACGATCGCTTGTGGGAGATGCACCCTGCGGTCATTTATTGCTCCGTGACGGGCTATGGTCAAAGCGGCGAGCTATACCAAATAGGGGGACATGACTTGAATGTCCAGGCAGTAAGCGGATTTCTCTCATTGGTTCGCGATCTGGAAGGCAAGCCTGTCGTTGCAGATATTCCGCTATCTGATTATGCACTCGGGTTGTATGCCAGTGAACAAATATGCGCGGCGCTTGTGCAACGTGCACGGACAGGACGAGGAGCTTATTTGGATGTTTCGTCGGCTGACTTGTTTAGTTCTTGGACAGGGCTGCATGCACTGTTCATGTTATACAGCTCCTCGATTGGACGGGAGACCGGGAGAGGGAGTTTGCTGGCGTATCAGGTCTTTGAGACAGCAGACGGTCAGTATGTCGCACTTGCTGCGTTGGAAGAGAAGTTTTGGCTTAATTTTTGCCGCGCGGTAGGAAGAGCAGACTGGGAGATATGCTATCGAGCTAGCGTTGCTGAGCATCCGGAGGTGTTTGACGATATGAAAGCACTGTTTCTGTCCAGAACCCAAGCCGAGTGGAGTGAACTGGGTAGTGAAGTGGATTGCTGTCTGACCGCCGTTGAAGATTGGGAAAACTGGGTAGACAATCCGTACGTTGCGAACAGGGAGATAGCGTATACGCTTCCTTATTTGGAAAAGAAGTCGCCCGATCAAGAGGGGAGCTTCGCACATCGATACAGAGCGGAACGATTGTCACCCCCGTGGCACACCGATTACACGCACGAGCTGCTCAAGCGCAAGCTGAACCTCACAGAGGAGGATTTGAGCAGGCTGCAAATGCAGGGGGTTATTCCTGCAGCTTCTTTATAGGAAAGGGTGAGAAAAATGATGGAACAGGATCATCATACGCAACTGATCGTAACAAAAGCTGGTGGAATCTGCACGATTACACTCAACCGACCACAGGTCCTTAATGCGATGACGGTTGAAATGTTTTCCCTTTTGCAGGACGCGCTCGCAAAAGCCTCAACAGATGAGGAAGTCGATGTGCTTATTTTGCGGGGAGCGGGGGGGAACTTTTGCTCCGGTGCTGATTTGGGCGTGTTGACTGCCCTGACGGATAAGAGTGACGCTGATCAATCATTGACGATCATTAATGATTTCATCACCAACTTGCATCAAATGCCAAAGCCTGTGATTGCAGTGATCGAGGGAGTAGCCGTCGGAGCGGGACTCAATCTCGCGTTGCATGCTGATTTCGTCATTGCGAGGGAGGACGCTCTGTTGCAGGAGCCTTTTGTCCAAATCGGTCTGACAACGGATTTTGGCGGGACATACCTTATGCCAAGGCTTGTTGGTACGGCGTGGGCGAAGCGTCTCGCACTGCTGGGAGAAAAGATTACAGGGAAAAAAGCGGAGGAAATCGGCTTGATCTATCGAGCGGTAGAAGCTAGTCAAGTCGAAAGTGAGGTTGAAAAATTGGTTGCTGCGGTACGTCGCCTGCCGAAGCAAGCGTATGCGGTAACAAAAGAAGGATTGGGACGCTGCCAGGCAAACGGCCTAGAATATGCACTGGCCTGGGAAAAGCAACAGCAGCCGTCCCTAATCGCACGTCCTGAATTTCAGGCGCTTGTACAAGCGAAGCTGAAGCGCACGTAGAGGTTTATTTTGGCAATGGGATGTTTAGCTCATGAATGCGCTGTCCTGTCGCTGCACTTTCCTCGAACAAAGAGAGCACAGGTGATTTTGCGCTTGGGTCCAGCTTGAGATCGATGGAAAAGCTCCCCCAGTCAGGAGCGCCCATGCTAGCTGTCACAAAGCTATTTGCCAATGTCTTGTCTCCGTCCGTCACGACGAATCGTACGTTGGCTTCGTTCACGCGCGCTTCACCCTTAATCGTATATTGTCCTTCACCTGTTTTGGTGATCACAATATTCCGAAACGATTCATTCTCGTATCGTCCCTTGTCCTCGCCAACAGGATGAGAATGTGTGCTAGCTGCTGCGGGCGGAATGATTGTGGGGAATGATACAGCAGTCAAGCTCATGGCGAGTAAGCAGGTTGTCAGCATATTTGTTCGAAATTGCATGTTTTTTCTTCCTTTCATTCGTTTTCCTCTCTAGGTTGGCGAAATTGGAGTGGAACTATTCTTGGGAGTTAAAATGTGTATCCTTCGTGAAGAAGGGATGAGATAAAAGTCCAAAGGGAACTTTATCCGTTGAGCAAAGGACCATTCTATGATAAAGTAGGGATATCAAGATCCTGCGATGTACGATAGGCCGTAAATGTTTCTAACCTTATACGTGTTTTTCGGGAGACGGAAACTGTGATGGATGTCAGGCCCACCTCCTTTTTGGATGCATGGGAAGACTGAAGTGCAGAAGGGTCGCCCACCTGTGTGAGCGCAGGTTATAGAAACATGAGGTCAACGGCAGAGCGGGGACTTGGCCGTTTATGAATGCAATGAATTGCCGATAGCACAAAAACCACTTGGAATCTGCTTCCAGGTGGTTTTTGTTTTTGTACCTTGATTAATGGGTGGTTTTGTTTTGCTTGCCCGAGCCGTGCCCCTGCCCTTGTTTTTGGGAGCCCTGGTCTTGGTCCCCGTGATCGACAATGGTCAGGTCCTTTTCAAGTGTTTGGGAGTCTTGGGCATCTTGAAGAATTTGATACATTTGCAGGAAGTTTGCTTTTTGCCCCTCAGGAATTCCTTTAATGCGAACGGTCAGTTCTTGCGGGCCGCCGCCACTTTGCTGTTGCCCACCTTGGCTGTTCCCTTGCCCGCTGTTTTCGTTTGAACTCGGCTGCTCATCAAGAAAGCTGAGAAACATTGAGTCGCTGTCTTGGTCTTGTTGGTTGTTCTGTCCGTTGCCGTGTGATTGCTGTCCTTGTCCGTTTCCACCTTGTCCGCCCTGTCCGCCTTGCTGCTCAAACAGCACGTTGAATTCGTTAAGATCGGTCTGGATGATGCCAATGACGTTCATCCTGATCCTCCTTCCAAAATAGAAATGATGCTTCAGCCCGGATGTTTGGAATGATGGACTCCGTGCCGTTGCAGGTAACCATGGAAAAAGTATTCGACCACCGTAATGGCAAATGCCGTCAACAACAAACCAGATAAGGATATGGTCTGACCAAACAAGTAACAGCCAAGCCACAAGGAGGCAAACACGAACAAGAAATCAGCGGAGCTCGCAAACGTATTGTTCGTACGCGGAAGGATTGTCAAATCAAGTACATAACCCAGTAAACTGACAATCACGCTTGCGAGCACTGCAAACATAAGGGACGTTCCCGACCACCAAAGCCCTGGAATGGCAATGATTCCGTTAAACAAGAGCTTGAGAACGATGTTCAAAGAGCGAACACCACCTTTCATGCCCTTAGTATGAACTTAGGTAGTCGCACTATTCGTAGAAGAGGTGTTTGATTTTAAACGGCGGATCAGTGCTTCATTGGGTGTCACATACAGCGTTCGTTGCTGCTCGTAGATCACATAGCCAGGCTTGGCCCCGCTCGGTTTTTTTACATGCTTGACGAGCGTGTAATCTACGGGAATTTGACTTCCTTCTTTGGCGCGACTGAAATAAGCCGCCAGATTTGCTGCTTCAAGCAACGTTTCATCCGAAAATTCACGAGCGCGAATGACTACATGGGATCCAGGGATATCCTTGGTGTGCAGCCATGTTTCTTGCGACGATGCGAGCTTGTTGGTCAAGTATTCATTTTGCTTATTGTTTTTACCGACCAAAATTTCAATGCCGTCCGAAGAAAAGTACGTATCAAGCTCTGGTCGGGTATCTTTTTTCTTGCGCGGACCGCGTTTTTTACGATCACGCATGTAGCCTTGCTCAACGAGCTCCTCGCGAATTTCTTCGGCATCTTTTAAGGTGGCATGTTCCAGTTGAACCAATACGCCGTCCAAATACAAGAGTTCAGCCTGCGCTTGCTCAATCTGCTCACTTACGATGGAAATGCTGTTTTTGGCCTTGTTATACCGCTTGTAATACGACTGCAAATTTTCCGATGGGGTCTTCAACGGATCGAGCGGAATTGTGATGGTACCTCCCGCTTCGTCATACCAATTGACTGTGACGAGTTCGCGATCCCCTCGCTTCAATTGGTGCATATTGGCGGTCATCAATTCACCGTACAGGCGGAACTGATCTGCTTCATGCGCATCTTGCAGTGTTTGCTCGAGCTTCTCGATTTTCTTTTCATTTTTATTGCGCTCAGATGTGACAAAACGAATTAAATCGTGTGCACGCTGCTTGACAGTGTCACGGAGCGCCTTTCCTTCGTAAAATGCCTGCAAGCATTCTTGGATGGAAGGATAGGGGGTGGTAACCCCATTTGAGAGATGAGTCAGCTCAACGACGTGAAAATACGCTTTGCCATTTGCCTCTATAATGGATGGCAAATACTCATGAGCGTTGATTGCCTTCATCACCTGTGAAAAGGCAGCCCACAGTGTTTCACGATTCGCGAGGCCAGCTCTGTGCAAAATTTCTTTTGCCAATAAGGGGCTAATCCCGGTGTAGCCATCTACGATTTGCTTGTCCAAACGGCCGCCGTTCCAGTCGAGGGAAGAAATAAACGCTTGCTCGGTTACAGTGAGAGGGTCGCGTTTATCTTGGCTCGGAGGAGAGACATAAGGTCTGCCAGGCGTAACTTGTCTGTACTGGCTAATGGCGAGCGTCACATGCATGGCGCTATCCAAAATCATTCCGGTTGCAGGATCGATGAGGATGATGTTACTGTGCTTGCCCATGATCTCTACAATAATTCGACGGACAGCCGTGTCACCCAGCTCATCTCGGGTGCGTACGTCGATGTGAATGATTCGCTCCATCCCGATTTGCTGGACAGATTCAATTACGCCGCCTTCACAATGCTTGCGCAATAGCATGCAAAACATCGGAGCTTCCAGCGGATTCGTGAATTCTTCTGTCGTGATGTGCAAGCGGGGATAGGTCGGGTTTGCAGACAGGAGGAACTTTACCGTTTCTCCTTGTGTCCGTACTTGCATAACAATATCACTATGGTGGGGCTGGTGGATTTTCGAGATGCGTCCTCCAACCAGTTTATGTAATTCCCTCGCAACGGAGCGGGTTACTACGCCATCAAATGCCACAAAGGTCACCTCAGATCAAAAAAATGGCTAGAATAATAGATAGAGAGCTGCCAGTCACAGTGTAGCATAAGTCAGAGCAAGGAGGAATCTCATCGTGGTGGGGTTGCTTCGGTTGACACTGCTAAGAGTTGTCTCCTATAATAAATTAACGATTTTGCGTCTATGGAAGTGAAAACTTGTGATTCGAAGCATGACTGGTTACGGTAGAAAAGAAGATAGCAAAGGCTCCATTCGAGCAACAGTCGAGATTCGTGCAGTGAATCACCGCTTTTCTGAGATTGTCGTGCGCCTGCCCAAGACATGGAATATGCTTGAGGATTCGATTCGTAAGCTGGTCGCGCAGTATGTCAGAAGAGGGCGTGTCGATGTCACTGTCTCAGTGGAAGGGAAAAATTCCTCTGCTACGGTTATGGACATTGACTGGGATGTAGCTGAACAGCTAGTCTCCATTTCCCGCGAGATGACTCAGCGTTTTTCGCTTGAGACGCCTTTAACCGTCAAGGATCTGCTACACTTTCCTGGCGTGATACATACCAAAGAGTCAGAGGACAATGTGGAGGAACTGGCAGAGTGGCTCCAAGACCTGGTCAGGGGCGCAGCAATGGATCTCGTTTCGATGAAAGAAACCGAGGGTAATCTGCTGAACGCTGATCTAGCCAGTCGCCTGACTGCCGTCAACACATGGACGCGGGAGATCTTCCAGTTGGCCCCACTTTGTAGGGAAGATTACAAGGGCCGACTTGAGCAACGCGTAAGTGAGTGGGCCGGTTTGACACCTTTTGAATTGGACCCTGCTCGTGTAGCGCAAGAGGTTGCCTTTTTCGCTGATAAAAGTGATATTAGTGAAGAGTTGACCCGTTTAGATAGTCATTGCCAACAGTTTGCTATTCAATTAGGCAAAGAAGAAGCAATTGGTCGAAAACTGGATTTTCTGCTCCAGGAAATGAATCGGGAAGCCAATACGATTGCTTCCAAAGCGAATCATTTGCGCATTCAGCATCTGGCTGTCGAGATCAAGACAGAACTGGAGAAGATGCGGGAGCAAATACAGAATGTCGAGTAGCATGAAAGGATGGGCTGGGCCGTCATGGCAATCAAGCTAATCAATATCGGTTTTGGCAACATCGTCAATGCCAACCGCATTATTTCAATTGTAAGTCCGGAGTCCGCTCCTATCAAACGGATCATCCAGGAAGCGCGTGATCGCAACATGCTTGTGGACGCTACCTATGGGAGACGTACACGTGCGGTAATTATTACAGACAGCGATCACGTGATTTTGTCAGCGGTACAGCCAGAAACAGTGGCACAGCGCTTGACTACGAAGGATGACGAATCGGACGAATAAAGTAGGAGTGTAAACAATGAGTATGGTTGATCGTGGTCTCCTTTTGGTTCTTTCCGGACCAGCTGGTGTGGGAAAAGGAACAGTATGCAAGGCGCTTCGTGAAGTGATGCCTGATCTGGTTTATTCTGTTTCCGCTACCACACGCCAGCCGCGTCCTGGAGAGGTGGAGGGAGTTAATTACTTTTTTAAAAGCCAGGAAGAGTTCAAGCAGATGATTGAAGAAGATGCTCTTCTGGAATGGGCAGAATACGTAGGAAATTACTACGGAACACCTCGTCATTTCGTGGACGATATGCTGAATGAGGGGCGCGATGTCATTCTTGAGATCGAAGTTCAGGGTGCTCTTCAAGTAAAAGAGCGCTTCCCGCAAGGTACATTCCTGTTCCTGGCTCCGCCTGATTTAAACGAACTGGAAAACCGGATCGTGGGTCGCGGGACAGAATCACAAGAGATCATTCGCAAGCGCATGGAAGTGGCGCGTGCTGAAATCGAGCTCATGGACCACTACGATTATGTAGTCGTCAATGACGTCATCGAATCGGCTTGCGATCGAATTCAAGCGATTATTACAGCGGAACATCTGAAAAAAGAACGTCAGGTTCACAAATATAGTAAATGGTTACAGGAGGTCGAATAGAATTATGTTGTATCCATCTATTGATGAGTTGACTGAAAAAGCGGAGAGCAAGTATATCCTGGTGACAGTAGCATCCAAGCGTGCGCGTCAGCTTCGCGAAAACAGTGAAGTTCAAGTGGTGAGACCCAAATCCAAAAAGTTTGTAGGTTTGGCACTGGAAGAGTTCATCTCCGACGAGCTCGTTCACGAGTTTTTGGACGGTCGCAAATAAGCAGTCACCTTTAAAAACAACCTCACGAGGTTGTTTTTTTCGGATTTCGGATAGGGAGAAAGGAGAGAGGGCAGATGCATTCGATTGCAGGAAAACGTATTGTTCTTGGAGTATCTGGCGGCATTGCTGCTTACAAGGCTGCTGCACTAACCAGCAAGCTGACACAGGCAGGTGCATTGGTGCATGTCATTTTGACAGAGAGCGCCTTACAGTTTATTCAGCCTTTGACGTTTCAAGCCTTGTCTCACCTGCCTGTTTATACAGATACGTTTACTGAGCCTGATCCACATGTGATTAGCCATATTGAACTGGCTGATCGAGCTGATCTCGTTTTGATCGCGCCAGCAACAGCCAACGTGATTGGCAAAATGGCGAATGGCATAGCGGATGATATGCTGACGACGACTGTACTGGCTACGAAAGCGCCTGTCATGGTCGCGCCTGCCATGAACGTCAATATGTACAATCACCCTGCGGTTATCGCAAATATGGATAAGCTTACGGCTTATGGTTATCGGTTTGTTGAGCCAGGTGTGGGGCTCTTGGCATGTGGCTGGATTGGCAAAGGACGTTTGGCGGAGCCAGAGGAAATCGTCGAAGCTGTTCGTCAATGGTTTGCTTCCGATGAGACCAGACAAACGATCCGAGAAAAAGATTTGCTGGACAAGCACGTACTGATCACAGCGGGACCGACTCGTGAAAAAATTGATCCAGTTCGTTACATAACTAATCATGCTTCAGGAAAAATGGGCTACGCTATCGCGGAAGCGGCACGAGACAGAGGGGCGAAGGTCACACTGATCAGTGGACCGACTGCCTTGGCACGTCCTGATGGAGTGGAATTCATCGCGGTGGAATCGGTACAAGAAATGTTTGATGCCGTGATGGAGCAGTTGCCAGACTGTGACATCGTCGTCAAATCAGCAGCAGTGTCCGATTATCGCCCGAAGCATGTAGCTGAACATAAGATGAAAAAGGGTGATGGTCCACTCGACCTTGCGCTAGAGAAAGCACCCGATATTTTAAAGACCATTGGTGAGCGGAAAACGAAGCAATTCGTTGTAGGCTTTGCAGCAGAGACTCAAAATGTGTTACAGCATGCCCAGTCCAAGCTGGAGCGAAAAAACCTCGATATGATCGTAGCCAATAACGTATTGCTCGAGGGAGCTGGTATGGGGAGCGATACGAATATCGTGACCTTGCTAACTCGTGGCGGAGAGCAACTGGCATTGGATAAATTGAGCAAGCGGGCTGTGGCAGATAAGCTGTTTGATGCTGTCCTTGCAGTGCAAGAGCATAGACCGCTCCGAAACTTGTCATGATTGCCCAAATTATCGTGGACGTTCCGGTCAATCGGACGAATCGACCTTTTGATTACCATGTTCCGCCTTGGTTGCGTCCACTGATTCGTATTGGCAGCCGTGTGGTTGTCCCATTTGGTCCCCGTCAACTGCAAGGATATGTCATCGGGATCGTAGAGGATGACGAAGCCATACCAGATCGTTCGCGACTAAAAGACGTCGTGCAGGTACAAGACGACACTCCTCCTCTTACGCTAGAGCTGCTAAAGATGAGCGAATGGATGTCTAAGCAATACTTGTGTCCATGGGTAACGGCTGTACAGGCGATGCTTCCGGCTGTGCTCAAAGGGAAGTCGGAGAAGTGGCTGACGGCGACAGACGCATTAGACGAAGAAGTATGCGGGAGATCGGGCCTTCTGTGGGAATTGTTTCGCAAACGGCAACTACCGCTGACAGAAGTGGAGAAACAATTTGCGGAGGAGTATTTGCTCGTTCCGGGTTGGATACAGAGTGGTCTGCTTGCTACTGAATATCAAGTAAGGGACAAAATTACCCGTAAGCAGCAATCATTTGTCCGGAGCTTATTGGATGAGGGTAAGCTGGAAGAAGCGATTAGTTCGTTGCCTGCACGGGCAGAGCAGATGCGCCGTGTCCTTCAACTGATGCTCATGCACAAGGAGCAGTCATTATCTGTACAAATGCTGCGGGATGAATACGGAATAACGCGTTCTCCGCTGAAAAGCCTGGAATCAAAAGGCTGGATCGCGATCGAGCAAGTGGAGGTTTACCGGGACCCGTACGCCAATCGACGTTTCCAGGAAAAGCAAAAACCGGTCTTTACCCCGGTACAGGAAGCGGTACTAACGCCTATCTTGCAATCGATTGAATCGGGAACCTATGCTTCTTACTTGCTGCACGGCGTTACTGGAAGCGGTAAGACAGAAGTGTATCTCGAAGCGATCGAACGCACGTTGGAAAAAGGGCGGGAGGCGATCTTTCTCGTTCCGGAAATTTCACTGACTCCGCAAATGGTGGAGCGCTTCAAGGCCCGTTTTGGTGCAGACGTCGCTGTTTTGCACAGTGCGTTGTCACAAGGAGAGCGCTATGACGAGTGGCGCAAGATCATTCGCAATCAGGTCAAAGTGGTGGTAGGTGCACGATCTGCCATCTTTGCTCCGTTTCGGAATGTTGGTTTGATTGTGATCGATGAAGAGCATGAGAGCTCGTATAAGCAAGAAGAAACCCCGCGCTACCATGCACGGGAAGTAGCCCTGTGGCGAGCGAAAGAGAATCAGGGTGTACTCGTCATGGGAAGCGCAACTCCTGCCTTGGAGACGTATGCACTGGCTACACGAGGCCGATACGAGCTGTTGCGCATGCCAGAGCGTGTCGGGAATCGCCCGATGCCAGAGGTACATGTTGTGGATATGCGCGAGGAGCTTCAGGCCCAGAATCGTTCGATGTTCAGCAGGAAACTACATGAGATGATTGCAGATCGATTGGCAAAAGAAGAGCAGATGGTCATTTTCCTTAACCGAAGAGGCTTCTCTACCTTTGTCATGTGCCGATCCTGCGGCTATACGATGCGCTGCATTCATTGCGACATCTCGCTTACTTATCATAAAACGAATCATACGGCGCGCTGCCATTACTGTGGATACACTATCGCACAGCCTAAGCATTGTCCGGAGTGTCAGAGTGAGCATATACGTTTTTTTGGTACGGGAACGCAAAAGGTGGAAGCAGAGCTGGCAAAACTTTTCCCAGGTATCCGGGTCATCCGAATGGACGTGGATACAACCTCGCGAAAAGGCTCTCACGAAGAGCTGTTAAACAAATTCCGTTCAGGTCAAGGCGACGTTTTGCTCGGTACGCAGATGATTGCCAAGGGGCTCGATTTTCCACGAGTGACGCTGGCGGGCATCATTGCAGCGGATACGTCTTTGCATCTGCCTGACTTCCGTGCTGCGGAAAAGACATTTCAGCTCCTGACACAGGTAGGTGGACGCGCAGGACGGCATGAGTTGGACGGCGATGTCGTGATTCAGACGTATACGCCAGAGCACTACAGCATTATTCACGCGACCAAGCATGATTATCCCGCATTTTATCAGGATGAAATGATGCATCGTAGACGAACAGGCTACCCACCGTATTTCCGTCTCGTATTAATTACGTTTAGCCACGAGGATGTACCTGTTGTTATCCGCGGTGCGCATACAATGGCTGACTATTTGCGGCAGCGTTTGGCGCAGACAACGATCCTCTTGGGCCCAGTCGCTTCGCCCATTGCAAGGGTGAAGGATAGATTTCGTTTTCAGATCATGCTAAAATATCGTGATGAACCGCAACTGTCAGCCTTGCTCGCTCAGGCGACGGCTGCGTTTGAAGAATGGAACAAACAGCAGAAAGTATTGATGACGATTGACGTCGACCCTTACGTACTGCTTTAGGGAGGATATGAAACACATGGCGATTCGCACAATTGTAAAACATCCAGATCCGATTTTGCGTGAAAAGGCAATGGTCGTAACCAAATTTAATTCCAACTTGCACAAGCTGCTTGATGATATGGCAGATACGATGTACGATGCAGACGGTGTAGGCTTGGCTGCTCCACAAGTAGGCATCTCCAAGCGTGTCATCGTGATGGATTGCGGTGATGGACTGATTGAAATGATCAATCCGGAAATCGTTGAGCATGAAGGGGAGCAATACGATTATCCAGAAGGCTGCCTGAGCATTCCTGGTCTGCAAGGAGACGTTCGTCGCCACAAGTGGATCAAGCTGCGCGGTCATGATCGTAACGGGAATGTAGTTGAGCTCGAGGCAGACGACCTGTTGTCCCGTTGCGCTCAACATGAGATCGATCATTTGAATGGTGTCCTCTTTATCGATGTAGCTGACAAGGTGTACAAAGTAAACCCGAACCAGGAAGGGGAATAACCATTTGAAAGATGCTCGCATCCTGTTTATGGGTACGCCTGACTTTGCTGTATCGAGTCTTACGGCTGTACTCGAAGCAGGCTACAACGTGATTGGAGTCGTAACACAACCCGATCGTCCCGTTGGACGCAAGCAAGTATTGACGCCGCCCCCCGTGAAGGAGGCGGCTTTGCGTCATGGACTTTTGGTATTGCAACCAGAAAAAATCAAGGCAGAGGAAGCGCTTGAAGAAGTGTTGGCGCTCGAGCCTGATCTAATCATTACCGCAGCGTATGGGCAGATTTTACCTAAAAAACTGCTCGATGCACCGAAATATGGCTGCATCAATGTGCACGCCTCTCTTTTGCCGAAATATCGCGGGGGTGCCCCGATTCATAAATCGATTGTCGAGGGAGAAGCGGAAACAGGCGTAACCATCATGTACATGGTGGAAGCTCTCGATGCAGGGGATATGCTGTCCAAGGTAGTCGTGCCGATTGAGGAGCGCGATACCGTAGGGACCTTACATGACAAATTGGCTGCGGCAGGCTCTGAGCTGTTGATGGCTACCGTCCCGCGTCTGTTTGCTGGTGAGCTCGTAGCAGAGCAACAGGATCATTCGGCAGCGACTTTTGCCCCGAATATCAAGCGTACAGACGAAAAAATTGACTGGAGCCGTTCAGCGGAACAGATTTACAACCAAGTCCGCGGCTTGAATCCATGGCCGGTCGCATTTACTACATGCGAAGGAAAGATTTGGAAGTTGTGGTGGGTAGAAAAAATGCCTACGTCGGGCGAAGGTAAAGAGCCGGGAACGATCATCGCCTGTGAGGAAGACGGTATCGTTGTCTCTTGCGGTAGTGGTGCAGTGAAAATAACCGAATTGCAGCCAGAAGGCAAAAAACGTATGAGTGCACTCGACTTTTTGCGTGGAGCGGGCAGCAGCATTGAAATCGGCACAAAGGTAGGAGAATAGTCCGTGGCAAAAAAGGGAGCTCGCGATATCGCCCTCGATGTTTTGAACAGGGTAGAAGAACATAAGTCCTACAGCAATCTTGAGCTGCGCAATGTCTTGGATCGGGAAAATCTCAGTGCAGTAGATGCAGGGCTGGTAACAGAGCTTGTGTACGGTACCATTCAGCGCAAGTTGACGTTGGATCATGTCCTGTCCCATTTTGTCGGGAATAAAAAGGTCCAGACTTGGGTTCGTAATTTGCTGCGTCTCAGCTTGTATCAAATTCACTTTTTGGATCGTATTCCTGAGCGTGCTGCCGTACACCAGGCGGTTGAAATCGCCAAGAAACGCGGTCACCAAGGGATTGCTTCGATGGTCAACGGTGTCTTGCGCAATGTGTTGCGCCAGCCGGATGTGTGGGAGCGTCAGCCAAAAGGTGGCCGTGCCTTGCAAATCGCCGTAGCCTATTCTCATCCAGAATGGCTTGTGCGTCAGTGGCTCGCCGTATATGGCGAAGAGACGACGATTGCGATTTGCGAAGCCAACAACAGAACCCCGCATAGCTCTGTCCGGGTCAATGCATCGAAAACGACGAAGGATCAATTGCTGGACAAGCTGGCGGAAGAAGGGCTGGAAGGACAAGCATCGACTGTCAGTCCTCATGCTATTCTGATGGAAGGCGGACATGCAGCAGGCTCTCGCTTGTTCAAGGAAGGCTACTTCACGATCCAGGATGAGAGCTCTATGCTCGTAGCACCAGCTCTTGCTGCCGAACCAGGCATGCGTGTACTGGATGCTTGTGCGGCACCTGGTGGAAAAACAACGCACATAGCAGAAATGATGGGAAACCGCGGGCAAATCATTGCGAGTGACGTGCATGCGCACAAACGCGATCTGATTGCGAGTGCAGCGAAAAGACTCGGGATTACGATCATCGAGCCAATCGTTAGTGATGCGCTGGACCTACCTGAACAAGCGTTGGGAACTTTCGATCGAATCCTGCTGGATGCGCCATGCACCGGATTTGGCGTGATTCGTCGCAAGCCTGATCTGAAATGGAACAAAACACCTGAAGATGTCCGTGCGATTGCTCAGCTTCAGTACGAACTGCTTAAGACATTGGCGTCGATGCTTGCTCAGGGTGGCGTGATGGTTTACAGCACATGTACGATCGAGCCAGCAGAAAACCAGGAGATTGTTCGCCGCTTTGTCGAAGAACACCCTGATTTCGTATTAGATGATACACTGGCACAAGACCTGCCTGAGGCTGTCAGAGGGCATGTCGATGAAACCGGAGCCTGCGTACAAATTTTGCCTCACCATTTCGAGAGTGATGGATTCTTTATCGCGCGATTGAAACGAAGAGGATAAGGAAACGGACATACAAACAAGGGGTGGCGCACCAACAGGTGGAAAATGCCACTCCTTTGCCTTTGTTTGCGAGCGCGCGTATTGGTTTACACTAGGAAAAGTGACGCATTTATGAATCTGGATGTCAAAACCGTTTGAAGCGAGACGCCCCACGAGGTACAATGATAGAATGGATTTAGGCAAGCAATGATTTTGAGGATGTGGAGATAGAATGCCGTTAACGACATTTACAAGCGCAAAGCCGCTTATTTACAGTTTGACACAAGATGAAATGAAGGAATGGCTGGTTAGTGCTGGCGACAAAGCATTTCGTGCGCAACAAATTTTTGACTGGCTATATGTAAAGCGCGTCACTACTTTTGACGAGATGAGTAATTTGTCCAAGGACCTGCGCGAAAAGCTGGCTGATACATTCCGCATGGAGCCACTCAAGGAAATTACGCATCAGGAGTCGCAGGATGGGACGATCAAGTTTTTGTTCCAGCTTGTCGATGGACATGCGATTGAGACGGTGATTATGCGTCATAACTACGGAAACAGCATTTGTGTTACGACACAGGTGGGCTGCCGTATCGGATGTACGTTTTGTGCCTCTACATTAGGTGGACTAAAGCGTAACCTGGATGCAGGTGAAATCGTCTCTCAAGTATTGACGGCACAACGCAGATTGGATGCGGAAGGTGAGCGTGTAAGTCACGTTGTCGTCATGGGGATCGGGGAGCCTTTCGAGAACTTCGAGAGCTTGATGGCGTTCTTGTCCGTAATCAACGATAACCGTGGACTGAATATCGGTGCTCGTCACATAACGGTTTCCACCAGTGGAATTGTGCCGAAGATTTACGAGTTTACTGAACGAGGCGGACAAGTGAACCTGGCGATTTCCCTGCACGCTCCAAACACGGAGCTGAGAAGCCAGTTGATGCCGATCAACCGCGGCTTCCCGCTCGATAAGCTGATGGAAGCATGCCACCATTACATTAACAAGACAGGGCGCCGTATCAGTTTTGAGTACGGTCTTTTCGGTGGGAAAAACGATCAGCCTGAGCATGCAGAGGAACTGGCCGAACTCATTGGCGACATGCTTTGCCATGTGAATCTGATCCCAGTGAACTACGTACCAGAGCGTGATTATGTGCGTACGCCTCGCAACGAGATTTTTCAGTTCAAACGCATTTTAGAGGAAAAAGGAATCAATGTGACCATCAGACGCGAGCAAGGCAGTGACATTGCTGCTGCTTGCGGACAATTGAGGGCACAACACGCTAAAGAAACCGTGGGGTGATGCCATGGAAATCGCGATGAAATCCCATGTTGGCCGCGTTCGTCAGGTTAACGAGGACTATTATGCCTGTGTGACCGATTTAAACGGACGCGTGCTCGCCATTGTAGCAGATGGTATGGGTGGCCATCAGGCTGGTGATATCGCCAGTCGCCTTGCTGTTGAGCGAATAGTAAAAGAACTGCGTCACCTAGATGGGGACCTCGAAGCAGAGGATGTGCGTGAGCAATTGATGAACGCTATCCTGCTGGCGAATAAAGAAGTCTATGAATATGCGGTTGAACATCCGGAGTGCAGTGGCATGGGCACAACTGTGGTTGCTGCCTTGTTCGATCAATCCACTGTGATTACCGCGCATATTGGCGACAGCCGTCTGTATTTTTACAACCAAGACGGACTGGTCATGAAAACAGAAGACCATTCCCTTGTCAATGAGTTGGTGAAAAGTGGACAGATTACAGCCGAGGAGGCGTCTGTCCACCCTCACCGCAACGTCATTATGCGTTCGCTCGGGACTGAACCGGATGTGCTCATTGATCTTGGGCAGTTTGAATGGTCAGAGGGTGATGTCGTCTTGATTTGCTCAGATGGACTGAGCAACAAGGTCAGTCATCCTTCTTTAGAAGAAGGTTTGCAGAAACAGATATCGTTACAAGCGAAGGTGGACGGTTTGGTGCAGGAAGCACTGGATGCCGGTGGGGAAGATAACATAACGCTGGTTGCCGTACGAAATACGCTTGATGCCGGTCAGGAAGAGGGGTGAGAGAGATGGAAGGTCAACGACTGGGAGGACGATACCAAATAGAATCCCGCGTCGGTGGGGGCGGTATGGCCATTGTATACAAGGCCAGAGATTTAATTTTGAATCGTCCAGTGGCAGTCAAAGTGCTGCGTTCACAGTTTGGTACGGACGAAGATTTCGTCAATCGTTTCCGACGTGAAGCGCAGGCGGTGGCGAGCTTATCTCACCCCAATGTGGTTGGGGTGTATGATGTCGGTCAAGAAGGCGATACCCATTACATGGTGATGGAGTACATAGAAGGCTACACGTTGAAAGAAGTCATCATTCAACGTGGTGCGTTGCCGGTAGAAGAGGCAGTGCGGATCGCCGAGCAAATTTGCGATGCACTCGATCATGCGCATCAAAACCAGATCATTCATCGAGATATCAAGCCGCATAACATTATGATTGGAAAAAATGGTCGGGTGAAGGTTACGGACTTCGGGATTGCGCGAGCCGTTACATCAGCAACGATTACGCATACGAATGCGATGCTTGGCTCTGTCCATTATTTTTCACCAGAGCAGGCGCGCGGTGGGATTACCGGGGAAAAATCCGACATTTACTCGCTGGGGATCGTCTTGTACGAAATGGTGACGGGTGAACTGCCGTTTTCCGGTGATTCGCCTATATCAGTGGCGCTCAAGCATTTGCAGGAGCCGCTTCCAGAGCCGCGCCAAGTCAATCCGGCTATCCCGCAGAGTGTGGAAAATGTCATTTTGAAGGCGCTGGTAAAGGATCCGTTTCTCAGATACGCATCCGCGAGCGAAATGCTAGAAGATTTGGAGACCTGCCTGTTTCCAGAGCGATTAAACGAAGAAAAGCTGACGTTCCCGGTGGATGAAGAGATGACGCGTGTGGTGCCGATCATCACACCTGACATGCTCGAAGGTCATGCCAATGGCAAAACCGGGGGAGCGGGGCGTGGTCGCTATGAGCAGCGTACGGAAGAAGAGGACGCCAAACCAGCCAAGAAACAATGGTGGGTCAAAGCCCTATTATGGGTAGGCGGTATTGGACTGTTTTTCGTACTGGCATTCTTCGGATTTAACTTACTGTTGAATCTGTTTCCTTCCGTTCCGGAGGCACAGGTACCTCATGTGGAAGGAATAGAAGTAACGCTCGCCGAGAAGAAGATTCAGGATGCCAAACTTGTTGCCCGTATCGTGGAAGAAGCCAATGATACGATAGAAAAGGGAATGGTGATACGCCAAGACCCTGCACCTCCCATGCGGTTAAAGGAAAATTCCGTTGTGACCTTGTATGTAAGTAAAGGACAACAAGAGATCAATATGCCAAATCTGGTTACGCTGCCTCGCGCAACCGCAGAGGAAGCATTGAAAAGCAATGGATTTAAACTGGAGAATGTCACTTTCGTAGAGGAAGAGGACGACAAGGCCGAGGTAGGAACGGTTATCAAGCAGTCTCCAGCCGCAAATGAAAAGGTGTTCCCGACCAAAACAAATGTGACGGTCACGATTAGTAAAGGAAAAGCCTTCGTGAAAATGCCGGATGTGCGGAATTTATCGGTAGAAGCTGCACAAGTAGAATTGTACAAGAGAGGACTGACTGTTGGGAAAATCACCGAAGTGCCTACTTATAAGACGGACAAACCAGGTATTGTTCTCAGTACTCACCCTTACGATCCGGGAATGGATGTGCAAAAGGATGTAGCGGTTCCTCTTGAGGTCAGCAATGGCCAATATCCGCAGGACGCCAAGCTGGCAAACGTTCCGGTTTATGTAGAGGTTGTGCCTGGTGAAACACTGGAAGTGAAAATTGAAGTGACAGATGCTCGTGGAGAGGCAAAAGTTCTCCACACAGAAACGATCACCGAAAATAAAGAGTACGATGTACCAATCGTCTTAGCGCCTCAGAAGGACTCGGTAGTCAAGGTCTTTGTGAAACGATCGACTGATCAAGGCTTCAATGAATACCAGACGATTCCAGTTTCGTATAACAGCTTGCCATAGTGTAGTGGAGGGACATGAATGCCAGAAGGACGGATTGTGAAAGCGCTCAGCGGTTTCTATTATGTAGCCGACGGAGGGCGAATCTACAGTTGCCGTGCACGAGGGCTCTTCAAGAAAAAAGATGCAAAAGTAAATCCACTGGTTGGGGATTGGGTCGTCTACGATGCAATCAATGAGGAAGAAGGCTATATCATGGCGGTGGGCGAACGGACGAATGAGTTGGTTCGTCCGCCCGTTTCCAATGTGGATCAGGCGGTACTCGTCTTTTCGATGTACAAGCCGATGTTCAGTCCGTTACTGTTGGACAAGTTCCTGACGCACACGGAGCGTGCAGGGATTGATTCCGTGATTGTGCTATCCAAAGCCGATCAAGTGTCGGAAGAAGAGGTAACCGAAATCGTGGAGAAATATGAAGCGATCGGGTACCGCGTGATTCCGACTTCAACAGCGGATGAACGCGGTGTGGAGGAAGTGCGTGAGATTTTGAGGGACCGTATTTCGGTTTTTGCAGGTCAGTCAGGTGTAGGCAAATCCTCCCTGATCAACATGCTGTTTCCAGGTGTCAGCCTGCAGACAGGAGATGTCAGCCAAAAGCTCGGACGAGGAAAGCATACAACGCGTCACGTCGAACTGATTCCGCTTGCGGGCGGCGGCTATGTGGCAGACACACCGGGCTTCAGTTCACTCGAATTTATCGATTTCTCCGAGCTTGATCTGGCGGAATCCTTCCGGGACTTTGCCGATCGCAGTTCGGAATGCAAGTTCCGCGGCTGTCTTCACGTAAGCGAGCCAGCTTGTGCCGTACAGGCCGCACTGGAAGCTGGTGAGATCAATGAACAGCGCTACGAACACTACAAACAATTCCGCGAAGAGCTAAAAGAATACCAACGGAGGAACAAACCATGGTAAAAATCGCACCTTCTATCCTATCTGCTGATTTTGCCCGTCTGGGTGAAGAAATTCTCGATGTCGAGAAGGGAGGAGCAGATTGGATTCACGTGGATGTGATGGATGGACACTTCGTTCCAAACATTACGATCGGCCCTCTGATTGTGGAGGCGATTCGCCCGGTGACCAAGCTGCCTCTCGATGTACACTTGATGATTGAGGAGCCAGATCGCTACATTCCGCAATTCTCGAAAAGTGGGGCAGACTGGATTACTGTTCATCAGGAAGCATGCCGTCATTTGCATCGCACGCTGCACTTGATCAAGGAGCAAGGCGTGAAAGCAGGAGTGGTATTGAACCCGGCTACACCGATTTCCACAATTGAGCCAGTCCTTGCTGATTTGGATATGGTTCTCCTCATGACAGTGAACCCTGGTTTTGGTGGACAAAAATTCATTCACAGCGTTGTGCCAAAGGTTGCCCAGTTGCGTCAAATGCTGAACGAGCGTGGCTTGGGTCATGTGGAAATCGAAATCGATGGCGGTGTCAATGCACAAACAGCACGTTTGTGCGAGGAAGCAGGAGCGACTGTCCTCGTTGCAGGCAGCGCGGTATTCAATCAGGCAGATCGCGGTCAAGCGATCGCTGCGATTCGTGGATAGTAAGAATAACACGTAGCTGTAAGCTGACGACGATATGCAATCGGCGTCAGCTTTTTTGTGCTTTCTCCTGTTTATGTCGTTTGTAATCATCTGAATATTGTAACTAATTATATGATAAATCAATTAATAATAAAAATAAAAGTATAATTATAGTTCATACTACAAATAGAATAAAATCGAATTTTTCCTACTATTACAAGGTTTGTTGGTCGTATATGGTAAAGGTTAATTAACAAAAATAAAACATTTTGGAAAATATTGCTTTTTAATAAATATAATGATTAAATCAAATTATCCAGATAGTGGTAAAAATTTCCTATCTGAGAGATACTGGCCAGTATCAAGAAATGTTTCTCGCCCTCTAAAAAAAATCAGGAGTTGATCATGTATGAAATCGTTATGGAAAAACAGTGTAGCGGTTCTCACCATTCTCTCCATTCTGCCATTTTCACAAACTGCCGTGCACGCTGAACAAAAACATTCGGAGCCGATCTCGATTTCTCAAGTAGACGTGCAAACGAAAAAATTGTCTATCGAAAAAGAAGGTTCATTGACAGCGGTTGAACGAGCTTTCGTAGGAAAAGTAAAATCGAAGAAGGGTGTACATCGCCAAGGCGACCTGTATGTGGTCTCCCGTGGTGAAATGCCTACCTCTGGCTACAATTTGAAGGTTGTTGGAACTCAGCAAGGATGGGAAATGCTCACGGTCTATGTAGAGCTGACAAATCCTGCTCCAGAAGAGATTACAATGCCAGCGGTGCACACACCTTATATCATTGTGCGTGCAAGCCTACCGCCGTACACAACTATGGTGTTTATGGATGCGAATACAGATAAGGTGTTGTTCCGATAAACTGCTTGATGGATAGAAATATAAAAAGGCCGGATGATTATATCCGGCCTTTTTTCGTGCAGAGCAGCTATTTTATTTCGGATGAGTGGTAAATTAAGGCTGATTCGATGTTACATACGTACCGGCGATCAAATCATGGATCGAGCGTTTATCCTGACGAACACCAACCATGATGGCGCTGACGATTATACCAAGACCGAGTGTAATGACATACACGATTCCTCCAACTAAGTTGCGTAACAGCATGGTTCCGATTCCTACAGGCTCTCCATCGATTCGGGCGATGCGAATAACGGCAATTCGTTTGCCCACTGTATAGCCATGCCAAAATACAGGCACGAGGAGGCTGTACAGTGAGGAGATGATATTGGTAACAAGATTGTCTTCTGTATTGCCTGTAATGATATAGGTGATCAGTAGTAGCGGTAGTCCGATAATGATTGCATCTAGCAGACCGGCACCCAGCCGGCGCCAAAATCCTACGGGATTGCTTGGCGATGTGGTGATTGATTCCATGTTTTACCTCTCCTTGTTATTCGAATAGGAATATATATGACTGCCCATTCGAAAATAGTGCAGATAAGGCTCCGTCGTTAAATAGACGGAGCCTTAATTTTCCATAAAATTATACACCTGTAAATTTATTATGACAAGGTTAAAAACATCCGAAGCATTACGGCAATCCTGCCAGGAATGGCGTCAATGACGATATGCTCGTGGGAAGCGTGGGCTCCATCACCTACAGGTCCCAAACCGTCAAGCGTTGGTGTTCCTGCATCAGCGGCGAAGTTTCCGTCGCTTGTTCCACCGACACCTTGCTCAGTCAATTCAAATCCTTCCAGACGCGCTTGTTCCTGCGCATGCAAGAACAGTTGCTCGGTACCCGCCGTTCGTTCCATGGGGGGCTTGGTGATCCCGCCTTCTAGGGACAGCTTGGCTTCGGGATGGACAGGAGTCAACTGACTCATCAATTGGGTAATACGCTCGCTTTCCTCGCGGCTTTGGATACGCACATCGATTTCTGTCATGGCAAAGTCAGGTACGACGTTCGATGCACTTCCGCCTGTAATGGTACCGACAGACAAGGTAGTGCCTGCCTCATAATTCGTAAACGATTGAATATCGAGGACGTGGTGAGCCAGCTCAGCGATCGCATTGATCCCCTTAGCGTGATCATTGCCTGCATGTGCAGCGCGACCTGTTACTTTTAAAATGAAGTCTCCGCCACCTTTGCGGCTTGTTTTCAAAGAGCCATCTCCTGCGGCAGGCTCCAGTACCAATGCATATTTACTTCTTTTTGCTTCCTCTCTAATGAGCATTTCGGAGGAAACACTGCCAATCTCTTCGTCGGTGTTCCAAAAAAAGACGAGCTTATTTTTGGGCGAAAGATTATGTTCCATCATGGCGCGCAGGGCGAAATAGCTAAAAACGATCCCTGCTTTCATGTCGTATGTACCAGGCCCATAGAGTCGGCCATTTTCCTCGCGACAAGGCTCAACGGCTAATGTTCCAATCTCTTTTACGGTATCGAAGTGACCGAGAATGAGGATTTGCTCGTCGCCATCTCCATACTCCATTCGCAGCTGATTTCCATATTGTTCTTGTGGCAAGCTCTCTACCCGACACCCCAATTGGCGAAAGCGTTCGGCAATCAGGCTGCCTAATCGATCGACAGCTTGCTTGTTATGGGTAGGTGTTTCCATCTCTACATATGTACGCAGTTCCTCAATAATTTCTGGGAGCTGCTGCCGAAAATAGGTCGTCCAGTTTTTTTCCATGTCAGCCTCCTGTAATTCCTTTTACTAGCACTATAAAGCCTTGTTTGCTTTTCTGCCACAAAAATAAAGATTTGTGCATAAAATTCTGTATATTGCGCGTTTAAAATGTAAGTAAAAAATGATTGAAATTGTTCAGATTATGAGTAAAATAATCATTGTGATGCATAAATATAAGTTTTCATGCAAATTAATGCTACGAATAGACTGCTTTATGCGTAAAAATCAGAACAACGGGGGTTCATCATGAAGAAAACAAAATCATTTATTTCTCTGGCACTTACTTCTATGCTTGCGGCAGTCGTGATCGCTGGATGCGGTACAGGCAATCAAACCGCAACAGGACAAGCACCTGCACCTTCTACTGGCGATAAGAAAACATTGGTCATGGCTACTTCTGCTGACTATAAGCCATATGAATATCACGACCTGAGCAGCGGAAAAGATGAGATTGTCGGCTTTGACATTGATATCGCGAAATATATTGCTAAAGAGCTCGGCTATGAACTGCAAATCAATGACATGAACTTTGACGGACTTATTCCGGCACTGCAAACGAATCGCGCGGACTTCGTTATGGCTGGCATGACAGCAACACCTGAGCGCGAGAAGAACGCTGATTTCTCTACCATCTATTACGATGCGAAAAATACGATCGTAGCAAAGAAAGACAGCAATCTGACCAAGCCTGAGCAATTGGCTGGCAAAAAAGTGGCGGTACAGCTCGGTTCTATTCAGGAAGGGGCAGCAAAGGAGATTGCAAAGACTGTTTCCGGCTTGCAGATCACTTCGCTGAACAAGCTACCTGAGATTGTCGAAGAAGTAAAAGCGGGTCGTGTAGATGCTGCTATTATCGAGGACACGGTAGCGAAAGGCTTCGTGGAAAACAATGACACTCTTCAATTCACCACTCTGGAAGAAAACGAACAGAATGGCTCTGCTGTTGCGTTTCCACAAGGATCGCCACACGTAGAGAAATTTAATGAAGTTATTAAAAAGATGCAAGAAAACGGAGAAATGGACAAGCTGATTCAAAAATGGTTCGGTCAATAATCTCTCCAGGCAACGAAGAATAACGGTATAAGCAGCAAGAGGGGAGAATGGGCATGAATTTGGATTTTGCACAAATCGTGCCCTATATTCCTTTCATATTGGAAGGGATAAAGGGCACGCTACTTGTTACTTTGATTTCGGTTGTATTAGGATTTTTCTGGGGCTCCATCCTCGCACTCATTAAAATTTCGAATGTGAAATTGCTAAACTGGATCGCGGTTGCCTATACGTCTGTATTCCGCGGGACACCTTTGATTTTGCAGCTGACCTTTGTTTATTTTGCAACGCCACAGCTTACTGGCTACAACATTTCGCAACTGGAAGCAGCTGTACTGACGTTTACACTAAACTCAGGTGCATACATTTCTGAGACGATTCGCGGTGGAATTTTGGCGGTGGATAAAGGGCAGTGGGAAGCGGCCAAGGCGCTTGGTGTACCATATCACCGGATGATGCTCGACATTATTTTGCCGCAGGCTGTCAAAAATATCTTGCCTGCACTTGTCAATGAAACAATTGCGCTCTTGAAGGAATCTGCACTCGTTTCTACGATTGGTCTTGCAGACATCATGCAGAACGCGAATGTGGTTAAAGGCACCATCTTCCGCTATTTTGAGCCATACATGATCGCCGGTACCCTGTACTATGTCATGGTTATGATCCTGACTTGGGTAGCTCGCGTACTGGAACGGAGGATGAGACTCAGTGATTAAGATCGATAACATTACGAAGTCATTTGGACAACTGAATGTATTGAAGGGCATCACGACGAACATTGGAAAAGGGGAGGTTGTCGCCATCATCGGTCCATCTGGATCGGGGAAGTCAACGCTATTGCGTTGCATCAACCTGATGGAGACACCAACGACGGGTACAATTACGATCAACGGACAGGAAATCACAGCTCCAAAAGCTGACGTGATGGGCATTCGTCAGCAAATCGGGATGGTTTTCCAGCATTTTCACCTGTTTCCGCATATGACGGTATTGAAAAACTTGACCTATGCCCCAATGAAAGTAAAAGGCATGTCTGCGGCAGAAGCAGAACAAAAGGCGAAAGAGCTATTGGCGCGCGTAGGGTTGGCAGACAAAGCGGATGTCTTTCCATCACGCTTGTCAGGGGGTCAGAAGCAGCGTGTAGCCATTGCCCGTTCGCTGGTGATGGAGCCACAAATCATGCTGTTTGACGAGCCGACCTCTGCCCTCGACCCAGAGATGGTCAAGGAGGTTTTGGAGGTTATGAAGGGGTTGGCTGATAGCGGAATGACCATGGCAATCGTCACGCATGAAATGCGCTTTGCTGAAGAGGTGTCAGACCGTATTTTGTTCCTCGATGATGGTCGTCTCTTGGAAGACACGCCACCAGAAGAGTTTTTCCAAAAGCCAAGAAGTGAACGTGCCCAGCAGTTTTTGGAGAAGGTTCGGTAATACAACTAGCCGCAGTGCCGATGAGGCAGCGGCTTTTTTCTTTGACACGAGCATAGACTTGGGCTAGAATCAGAAACATTATCAGTGTAAAAAATTTTTTGTTTATTCTATTTTGAGGAGTGACTATTTTGGATCGTCAACGGTTGGTCATTTTGTTGGAAATGGCGATGATGGCGGCTCTTGCAATTGTGTTTAGTCAGATCAAGGTTTTCGATATGCCACAGGGCGGCTCTGTATCCCTGGTGATGGTGCCAATCGCGTTGATCGCTGTTCGCCGTGGACTCGCTGCTGGTGTCATTACAGGACTTGTTGTCGGATTTCTTCAATTGCTCTTGGGCAGTACAGTTGTCCATCCAGTTCAGCTGTTGCTGGATTACCCGCTCGCTTTTGGTGCGCTGGGTCTCGCTGGGCTTGTTCGCCTGTCTGGCTACGAAGGAACGAAGCAACGAATCATGGTACTGTGGAGCGGCTTGTTCATCGGCGTGATTGGACGATTTGTCTGCCATTTTCTATCGGGTATTATTTGGTTTGGCAGCTACGCGCCAGAAGGTGTACCCGTCTGGCAATATTCCCTCATTTATAACATCACGTATTTGCTGCCAGAAATGATAATCGCAGGAGTCGTCTTGACAGTTGTGCTTAGCAGCGCATCGCAGCTCCTGTTCCCCGCACGCGATCGAGTCGCATAAGAAACAGGAAAAATAGGTATCAAGTACAAACTATCCACATAATGTAATCAGGCAGCGAGTTCCGTTGCCTGATTTTTTACTTCTTAGGCATATACTTTTTTCATGTGGCAGGATACATGTTTATCCGACAGCAGAATATGATGTAATATGCACGTTTTTGAGAACACCTAAAGGAGGTGCGGCACGAAATGGGATTGCGCTCCTATCGCCTGCGACAGGGGGGCGCCTTGCGACGTGTTCTCGGGGTTGCGTTGGCTGTCGGGGGAATCACCATTTTCTTGTATTGGGCACCTCCGTGGGTTTGGTATAGCCTATTGGCATTAGCACTCATAGGGGCCGGCGTGTATTTGTATCGTGTGTAGTAATTTCGGTGAGGAGGGGTAGCATGCGGTTTTACACCATCAAGTTGCCGAAGTTCCTGGGTGGCATGATTCGGGGCATCATCGAGGCGTTCAACAAGAAAAAGTGAAGCTTCGGCCCCGATTCTCCTTTGGGAGAAGAGTGGAGAAACGGGAGAAATGCAAAAAAGCACCTCGAGGGTGCTTTTTTTCGCATAGCTGAGATCAACTATACGCGAGTTACGAGACCGGATTTCAGTGCTCGAGTACTTACATAAACGCGCTTCGGTTTTCCATTTACGAGAATGCGCACTTTTTGTACGTTGACACCCCAAGTGCGGCGAGTTGCGCGCATGGAGTGGGAGCGAGCGTTTCCAGCTTTAGCAGATTTACCTGTTACAAAGCAACGACGTGCCATTACAATCCACCTCCCTTGTTACATATAAACGGGATTTCCTTTGTGGGAAATACAAATACTCGACTATATTAGCACAACATTGCTGTCAATTGCAATACTTGACAACATGATTTACCCCTACTTTCTCTACGTATAGGAATTTATGAAATAAAACGCGGTCGCCCCCCCATGCTAGACCTCGATACTGTTTTTTTATAGGGTTGATAGGATCGACAAAACGCTTCATTTCTCTTTTGTGTTAGTGTAGAATTGTAAGGAAGCATGGTTACGCTTACCTATGACGGTCAAGCTGTTTAACAGAGGAGGAGTCCTTGCATGACAGTGGAAATGAATACATCGCTAGGAAAGATCGATGTTACAGAAGATGTGATCGCACGGATCGCTGGAGGCGCGGCCATGGAAGTTTTTGGACTTGTGGGCATGGCTTCTCGCAAAGCGTTGAAAGATGGAATCGCTGAACTGTTAGGAAGAGACAACCTGAGCAAAGGTGTCGTCGTTCATAACACAAATGGCGAAGTAGTATTGGACATGCACATTATCGTCAGCTATGGCGTGAAAATTTCCGAGGTGGCAGGCAACGTTCAACGCCGTGTTCGATATACCTTGGAACAAACGGTAGGCATTGATGTGACTGCTGTTAATATTTTTGTGCAGGGAGTTCGTACAGACAGGGATATGTAAGGAGGAACATCAGTTGGTACATACGCGTCTAGATGGCGTGCTGTTTAGCCGGATGGTTTACCTGGGGGCGAACCTTTTATCCGACAACGTCAGAGTAGTGGATGGATTAAACGTCTTTCCTGTGCCGGATGGCGATACGGGGACAAACATGAATTTGACTTTCTCTTCCGGTGTGGAAGAGCTGACTCGAAAAGAATCCCCCCGAATCACTGAATCGGCAGCTGCTTTGGCAAAAGGTCTGTTAATGGGCGCGCGCGGTAACTCCGGCGTGATTTTGTCCCAGTTATTCCGCGGCTTCAGCAAATCAGTCAATGGAAAAGATGAGGTTAATGCCCGTCAGTTTGCCGATGCCTTGAAAGCTGGTGTTGACTCTGCGTATCAGGCAGTGATGAAGCCAGTAGAAGGCACGATTTTGACTGTTGCCCGTGAAGCGGCGGAGATGGCTGTGCGTGCAGCGCGCACGTCAGATGATATTATCTCTGTCATGGAAAAAACATACGAGCAGGCGCAAGCTACGCTGTTGCGTACGCCGGAAATGCTGCCTGTTCTAAAAGAAGTGGGCGTAGTCGACTCAGGTGGACAAGGTCTCTTGTTTATTTATGAAGGGTTTTTGCGAGCATTGCGCGGGGAAGAGCTATCCGCCGATCGTGAGCGTTCGGTACCTAAAATCGGTCAAGAAGAGCTGGACAAGCTCATTTCTGAGCAGCATAATGCACAAATCCACATGAAAACAGAAGACATCACGTACGGGTATTGTACGGAGTTTATGGTTCATGTCGCGCATAGCACCGAGCCGAACAAAAAGACGTTCTCAGAAGCGCTGTTCCGCAACCATCTGGATACGATGGGCGATTCATTACTAGTCGTCTCTGATGAAGAAGTCGTCAAGGTGCATATTCATGCAGAGCATCCGGGAAGCGTATTGCAATACGCTCAGCAATTCGGTAGTCTGCATCGACTGAAGATAGAAAACATGCGCGAGCAGCATGCGAACATTTTAAAAGCGGAAGAGAGCAAAGGACAGGCGAAGCCAGAAACAGCTGCTCAACCTGCTACAGAGCTGCTTCCATACGGATTGATCGCGGTAGCTGCTGGTGGGGGAATCGCTACGATTCTGCGCAGCATGGGTGTGCATGTGGTAGTAGAGGGCGGCCAAACGATGAATCCGAGCACAGAGGACTTCATGAAGGCCATCGAAGGACTGAATGCCCAGCACATCATCATCCTGCCAAACAATAGCAATATCATCATGGCAGCACAGCAAGCATCCGAGCTCGCTGAAGTTCCTGTATCTGTCGTACCGACGAAGAGCATTCCGCAGGGATTGGCAGCACTGGTCAGCTTCCGTGCAGATGTTGAACCGGAAACGAACGTGCAAGCGTTGACTAAGGCGATTGCTCAGGTGAAAACAGGTATGGTGACGCACGCGGTTCGCGACACGCAAATGGGTGAGGTAGAAATCAATGAAGGCGATTTTATCGGCATGGCTGAGAAAGAAATCGTCACTGCAGGTCCCGACTTGCTAGCTTGCGCAACGACGCTGCTCTTGGGAATGGTGGATGAAGACTCCGAAATCGTGACGATATTCTTGGGAGAAGATGCCACAGAAGATCAGGCTCATGCTTTAGAAAAAGCTTTGTCTGATGCATACCCGGATGTGGAAGTTGAGATCCAGGCAGGCGGTCAACCATTGTATCCATTCATTTTTTCTGTCGAGTAAAAGCCAACTTTTTGAATACGAACGAATAGGGAGAGGAGCGATCGAGAATGCCAATTGTGATTCTTACCGACAGCGCGTCTGATATCGATGCGTCTGAGAGGCAGTCATTGGGGATCGTGGCCGTCCCGTTGAAAATCATGTTTGGGGCGGAAACGTATGTGGACGCAGTCACTATCTCGTCTTCGGAGTTTTTCGATAAGCTGAAGCAATCGAGCGTGATGCCGACGACCTCGCAGCCGTCTCCGCTCGAATTTGCCGAAGCGTACAAAGCGATCTATGAGAAATATGGTAAGGACGTGCAAATCATTGCCATACTCTTATCAGGTTCCTTATCGGGTACGTATCAATCAGCGATGATCGCCAAGTCGATGCTGGATGAAAATATCGACATTACGGTGATCGATTCCCGTAAAGCTTCGTTTGTTCATGGAATGATCTGCGTGGAGGCTGCGAAAGCCGCACAAGCAGGCAAGAACAAGGAGCAGATTCTGGATCAGATTGATCGTTATTTGGATGAGGTGCAGGTATACTTTATTGTGGATACACTGGAGTTCCTGCAAAAAGGCGGTCGGATCGGCAAAGCATCTGCCGTTATCGGTTCGCTCTTGAATATCAAGCCGATTTTGACACTGGATACCGCTGGGTACGTGTCTGCTTTTGACAAGGTAAGAGGGACGAAGAAAGCTCTAAATCGCGTATTTGAAGCATTGCAGGAATACGCGCAAGGGGAGCCTGTGAAAATCGCTGTGCTACACAGCAGTGTTCCAGATCAAGCGGCTGAGCTCTTGGAGCGACTCAAGCAAGAGTTTTCGGTAACGGACTCTTGGTTGGAACAGATTGGTCCCGTGATCGGTACGCATACAGGTCCGGGGCTTCTTGGGTTCGTCATGGTAAAAGATAGGTAAGGCACATATGGTATATGGAGAGGAGCTTCCCTGAGGTAGGGGGCTTCTTTTTTATACAGAGGTTCTTTAAAACTATTTAAAAGTCATGAAAAATAAGGGGGGGTTTGGTGAATAAAGATGAATTCCTTACTGAGCTGGAGGATATTGTGTATGACTCTCTATTTATTGGCGCTCATAAAGATGATTTGAACAAAGAAATTTCTGCTAATATGTGGTCTATTTCTTTAAGTATGCAGTTAGCTAGTCAGTTCACAGTTTCTGATTTCATGAACTTTTTCCATAAAGTAATAGAGAATAGACAACAGCAAATTTTAAAATCAAATAGTGATCATGGAATGCTGTTATATGTTTGGTTCGATTGGCAGGCTTCGCAACTAAGATTTAATCTTATATCTCAGATTCATGAAAGACTCCCCTTTAGAGGCGAGATTGAAATCCTTGACGCCCCCCTTCTTTTCAGAGGGAGTATTTTCATTTAGCCTGATTTGACCGCATGTTGTCAGCATAAATCGGTTATGATTGCTTTACGTACAGTTTCCTCTGTAGCGCTTTCAAAGGCTGTAGGATACAATGAAAGTGAATCTTGTTGAACCCCTTGTGATTCAGGAGGAGAACCGGTTGAAGTACAAAAGCGTATTTGATATTATCGGTCCAATTATGGTTGGGCCATCTAGCTCCCATACGGCTGGTGCAGCCCGTATCGGTCGTGTGGCTCGCAAGCTGTTTGGCAGAATGCCTTTGCGAGCAGAAATTGTTTTTTACGGCTCATTTGCAAAAACGTATCAAGGACATGGTTCTGATGTGGCGACTGTTGCAGGAATTCTCGACTTTGACACGTCGGATTTGCGTCTGAAAAATTCGTTGGTGATTGCAGAAAAAGCTGGCATGGAAGTGGAGTTGACCACTTCTGAGGTTTTGACAGAGCACCCGAACACGGCGCGGATCAAGCTGTCTGATGATGAGCAACAGATTGAAATCGTTGGTGTTTCCATTGGTGGCGGGAAGATCGAAGTGTTGGAAGTGAACGGGTTTTCCTTTCAGTTGGGCTTCGATACACCGACGCTCTTGGTCTTGCATGAGGATCGCTTTGGGATGATTGCGGCTGTGGCAAAGGTGCTGACCCAGCACAACATTAATGTGGGGCTCATGGAAGTGTCTCGACACACACGCGGTTCGCGTGCTTTGATGGCAATCGAAACGGATTCGACGATCTCGCCGGAAGTCTTGGAGGAAATTCGTCAAATCCCCCATATCTTTGACGTATCCCTGCTCGCATTGAACTAAGCAAAAGGACGAGCAGGATTAGAGGAGTGAACAACCAGATGTTTCGTAATGTGGCTGAACTAGTAGAGCTGGCCGAATCCCAGGGGAAGAAGATCTCCGAGGTGATGATTGAAGCAGAAATGGAAGTTTCCCAGCGTAGTCGGGATGCCATTATGCAAGATATGTACGCCAACCTCGATGTGATGGAAAAAGCAGTACGTCGCGGGCTTACTGAAGATATTCGCTCGCATAGCGGGTTGACGGGCGGCGATGCGAAGAAGCTGCAAACATATATGGAGACCAAGACGTTTTTGTCTGGTCCCACACTTTTGAATGCCGTCTCGATGTCTGTGGCGGTTAACGAAGTAAACGCAGCAATGGGTACGATTGTCGCAACGCCTACAGCAGGAGCTTGTGGTATTGTACCAGGGACGTTGTTTGCCGTATCTGACAAGCTGCAACCGACCCGCGAGGAAATGGTCAATTATTTGTTCACAGCAGGCGCTATCGGGTATTGCATTGCCAATAATGCATTCATTTCGGGTGCTGCAGGTGGTTGCCAGGCAGAGGTGGGCTCTGCAACGGCTATGGCTGCTGCGGCGATTGTAGAAATGGCTGGCGGTACGCCTGAGGAATCTGCCCAAGCAGTGGCGATCGCGTTGAAAAATATGCTCGGTCTGGTCTGTGACCCCGTAGCCGGACTAGTTGAAGTACCATGTGTCAAACGAAATGCGATGGGAGCAGCGATTGCGACGGTAGCCGCAGATATGGCAATGGCGGGCATCAAGAGCGTAATCCCGACAGATGAAGTCATCGAGGCCATGTACCGAATCGGCTGCGCCATGCCGACTACGCTGAAGGAAACCGCACAAGGTGGTCTTGCTGCCACGCAAACGGGCCGCATGATCGAAGCCAAAGTGTTCGGCGTACGGATGGAGAAGTAAGATGGCTGGTGCATATCATTCGCCCGTCTCCCTTTTGCACGGGGTAGGGGAAGAGCGGGCGAAGGCATTTGCAGGACTGGGAATCAACAGCATTGGTGATTTGCTGGAGTATTTCCCGTCTCGCTATGAAGATTACCGTGTGCGCGATTTGACAGAAGTAAAAGACGGAGAGAGGGTCACGCTGGCAGGTACGGTGTACGGCGAACCCTCTGTTCGTTTTTATGGAAAAAGAAAATCACGACTGTCCGTCAAGGTTGTCATGGATCGTGTCGTGGTGACGGCTGTCTGGTTCAATCAGACGTTTGTCAAAAGCAGGCTCTCGCCCGGCAAGGAAATCCTCGTCACAGGAAAATGGGACAAGCACAAGCTACAAATCACTGTGAGCGAAATGACAGAAGTAGACTCCGAACGTGCGACAAAACGAGGTGAGCTCGCCCCTGTCTATCCACTTGGCGGCGATGTGACGCATACCCTGCTGCGCAAAACCATTCAACTGGCGTTGCGTCAGTACGGCAAGGAGATTCCTGAGATCCTTCCGGCAGATATCGTGGAGCGCTACCGACTGATGCCGCGGATAAATGCCTTTCATTCGATTCATTTTCCGGAAAATGCGGAAGATGGTCGTCAAGCGCGGCGACGGATTATGTTTGAGGAGCTTTTCTTATTCCAGTTGAAAATGCAAACACTGCGCAAGATTAATCGGCAGCAAACGGAAGGCGTTGCTTTGGCGATCCCGATGGAAGAGGTACGGGAATTTGTCAAAGGGTTACCGTTCCCGCTGACAGATGCACAGAAACGAGTGGTAAAAGAAATATTGGACGACATGCGGGCCTCTCATTCGATGAATCGGCTGCTGCAAGGGGACGTAGGCTCGGGGAAAACCGTCGTAGCTGCCATCGCGCTGATTGCTGCGGTGAAAGCAGGTTATCAGGGAGCGCTGATGGTACCGACGGAGATTCTCGCCGAGCAGCATGTGCAGTCGTTGACGAAGCTCTTGTCCAATTACGGCATTCAGGTGGCGCTCTTATCTGGCTCGCTGACGGCGAAACGTAGACGCGAAGTCATCGGCTCTCTGCAAATGGGGTTAATCGATGTCGTGGTCGGCACCCATGCGCTCATCCAAGAGGATGTCTTTTTCTCCCGCCTTGGTCTCGTGATTACGGACGAGCAGCACCGATTCGGTGTGGAGCAGCGGCGAATTTTACGGAATAAAGGCTTGTCACCTGATGTCTTGTTTATGACTGCAACGCCAATTCCGAGAACACTGGCAATTACGGCATTTGGCGACATGGACGTCTCGACGATTGATCAAATGCCTGCGGGGCGCAAACCGATTGAGACGACATGGAAAAAGCATGATCAGTTTCCGGCTGTGTTGGAGCAAATGCGGGATGAGCTGCGCAAAGGACGACAGGCGTACGTTATTTGCCCGCTCATTGAGGAGTCCGAAAAGCTCGATGTACAAAATGCGATTGATGTACATGCTCAGCTCACACACATCTTCCCTGAATTCGGCGTAGGATTGATGCATGGGCGACTGCCAGCGAAGGAAAAGGATGCAGTCATGCAAGCCTTTCTTGCGGCAGAGCACGCTGTCCTGGTCAGTACAACCGTCGTAGAGGTCGGTGTGAATGTGCCGAATGCCACCTATATGGTGATTTATGATGCGGAGCGGTTTGGTCTTGCTCAGCTTCACCAATTGCGCGGGCGGGTAGGACGTGGCTCTGAACAGTCGTATTGTGTGCTGATCGCCGATCCGAAATCCGAGATCGGAAAAGAGCGGATGCGTGTCATGTGCGAGACGACTGATGGTTTTGAGCTGTCGCAGCGCGATTTAGAATTGCGCGGACCGGGTGATTTTTTCGGGACAAAGCAGAGCGGCTTGCCGGAGTTTAAAGTCGCTGATTTATTAAGTGATTACAAGGCGTTGGAGGTAGCGAGACAGGAGACTGTCAAGCTGGTAGCAGAGGACTCTTTCTGGCGCGACGAAAAGTATCACTGGCTGCGTGACTATTTGAAGAATGAGGGCGTGCTGGACGGTGTCGTCTTCGATTAAGAAAGGTAGGAAGGCCTTCCCACTTTAATCATGTGGGAGGCTTTTTCTTTTGTGGGGTGAAACTTTAAGCAGGCTATCGACGTCTATCCTCTGTAAGGTAAATTTTTCTAGGAAGCGAGGCGAGTTTTTTGTCTTTGCGAAAAATTCGGGGAATGAGTATGTCCATTGTGTTCGCATTGCTTATCATGACAGGATCCGACTTCGCGCAAGCAACTTCCACGGACAGTCGGATTACTCAGACTGGCCCATCCCATACGACCAGCCAAACGACAAAGGAATGGAAGCCAAAGGAACTGCCTTATGACTACGTGGCGATGAAAGAAGACGTGGTCATTCAGCTAAACGATGCCCCACAGCTCCGCTCTCCTCGAAGAACGGTCGTGGGACCTGCACCACAGGCCTACACCATCTTTTTTAAGGAAGCCGTGAACCGTGGAACAGTCGAAGCAGCTATCCGTAAAAATGCCAAGGAAGAGACCAAAAAAGAGGACTTGGGCTACGTGGAGCCGATTTTTACATTTCACTGGGTGCACGACCGTCAACTGCAATTGTTGGCTACCCTTCCTGATACGCTTGCCAAAGACAGAAGTTGGACGGAATATGTTGTAAACGTAGCAGGAGCGAAGACGGTAAAGGGAACCGTGTTTGACGATACGAATGATTTTTCGGCGGTGGTGTTTGCTCCGTCTCAGATTTGGCGTGTCTCAGTCGATGGTAAGGTGAAAGAAAAAATGACGGACTTTGCCGTCAGGACTCCCATGGAATTTATCGACCCAGAGGAACGGTATGTATTGCTGGAGCGATTTACAGAATATTGCGAGTGCGATGCCCGTTTCCCCATGCTGTATTCGATTTATGACACACAGACAAAAGAGCTGACTGCTTATCCAGTGGAGCTGACTGACAACTATAGCGGTGCAGGCGACTTCATGGCAGATCGCCGCGGTTTCTTTTTCGCTCATCCACCGAAAGGGACAGAAGTACCGAAAAGCGAGTTTGCCACTCGTGTCAAGGTAGATGGATACGTACATGGAGCCAGCTTTAGCCATGATCGCAAGCATGTATTGATGGCAGTAGGCAAGACCGAACAGAAAAAGGATCTCGATCTGGTCGTGTATGATTTGGCGACTGGAAAAGAACGACGCCTCCCAGGTGTAATTAAAGGATGGGTCCCAACAGATGAGATGAATGGGCAAGTCCAGCCCGTCAGTTTTATGGATGATGGACGTTACGCAACGTTTGAAATGAGAACAGAGGAAGATAGCTTTGAAGAGCTTCGTCAACGCTACGATTGGCAGTCAGGCAAGGTGATCAGCTGGAATCCACCCGTTCCCAAAGAAGCTTGGTCTGGCTATATCCAGTCGACAGATGGAGCCTATCAAATGTATTGGAATGCAGGGGTGTTTAAGGGCGACGTCAAACTGATGGAAATGAAGCCAGAAGCGATATGGATTCCAGGCACTCACCATTTGGTTTATATCGATTGGGAAAAAGCTGAACAAGGAGCGGAGTCGGTGTCGTCGCTCTTCCTGTTCGATGCCGATCGTAAGCAACAATCTGTGCTGGTGAAAGGACTACCAGCAAGTGTATCGATTTTGGGAGCTAGCAACGATGGCAAATGGCTGTACGTCGCGACTCCGGACGCATTTGCCCCCTAGGCGTCATATTCCGTTGCCAGCATCGATAAAATGATCAAGGATTCGTAAGTATCGCCTGATTTCAGGCAATCGCGCAAGGTGCCCTCTATGTGAAACCCTTCGGACAAGTAAAGGCTGCGGGCGCGGTCGTTCGTTTCTTTTACATCCAGCCAGAGTCGATGGGCTTTTTGCTCGATGAATGCCCAATGCTTGATTTGACGCAGGATGTTGCGACCGTAGCCTTCCCCCTTCACTGCGATTGTAATACGCATGAGTTCAATACTTTGATGAGGATTGGTCAGCCCGGCGATGATAACGTAGCCGACGGGGTGGCCTGTTTCTATTTTTTCGGTAATCATATGGAGGATGTCCGGGTCGCCAAGAGCGTTGTGGTGCCGATGTTCGCTCCACGGAATAATGAACGGGGTATTTTCTGGTGCATTTTCTACTTCGCATACGAATGGGATGTCTGCCGGTGTAGTGCGGCGCAAGTGGATGGTCATGCCTGTATCTCCTCTTCCGTTTAACATTGGCTTACCATGATCAGATTGCCGTCGGGGTCGCGGAAGTTGAACCAGTGGCCATGCTGGATAGGAACAACGACTTCAACTCCGCTCTCCTTGAGAAAGGCATAAGAGGCTTCGATATCCTGTGTGTTGAAATGAAACAAGGGGGCATCATCTGTGATGCGCTTCGGAAAGATTTTGCTGTCTAGAACGAGCGTCAGTCCGCTTTGCAAGGGAATGCAATATATATGTCCGAACATAATCTCACCGTCTGCGAGAATGCCCAATAGGCGGCAGTACCAGTTGCGTGCGTGCTCGATGTCGCTGACGGCTACAAAAATAGCTCCGATTTGGGGGAGCAGGGGGGAAGTGGTTGTCATTGTGATAAAGCTCCTTTCTTGGTATTTTTCACAAGGTCGATCCGTCATAATCGTGCACCAAATGTCGGATCGCCCGATTTTGCATCTGCTATTCTGAGGGGGAAAGGGAGGTCATTACCATGGATTTGCTTGTAAAGCTGAATGAGGCTCTGGACTATATCGAAGACAATTTGACAAGCGAGATTGACTACAAAGAAATCGCTGGGGTGGCTTGCTGCTCCGAGTATCACTTCAAAAGGATGTTTTCTTTTCTCGCTGGTGTTCCGCTATCCGAGTACATCCGGCGTCGGCGCGCAATCTCTGGATTGACTCCACGATAAATCAACGGAACTCTTTTTTTCAGACCCACAATGCGAAATGCCTCTTTTTCTTCCATGCGGTAGTTCATGGCACTGCCTCCTTTAATGGATAGATGAAAGTTCATTCGCGGATAAGCCTTCAAGGAATTGCCGATGTGTCTGGCTTCTGTCGGAGTGACTCCATGCACAGTCTGAAAAGCTCTGGCAAAGGAATCAGCCGATCCGTATCCGTATTTGATCGCAATGTCAATGACCCGCTCGTTGCTGTCCGCAAGCTCAAAAGCTGCAAGCGTAATCATGTGGGCTTCATTAGAGATGGAGACGATTCAGCATCTGAAGTCGCTATCCGATGTCAAGCCACTTGGACTGCTCAGTGCGTCCACGAATTTTTCAGAAGGTCGGCTGGAATATGGCGAGCTCGATCACTATATCGGCGTTGCCACTACAAAAGCTTGTCCAGACAACCTGGCGGTACTCGAAGTTCCTGCTTCCACCTGGGCGGTATTCGAAGTAGTGGGTCCTTTTCCTGATACGCTGCAAGATGTCTGGGCCCGGATTTATTCGGAATGGTTTTTATCCTCTGGTTATGAACAGGCTGAGGGTCCAGAGATTTTGTGGAACGAAAATAAAGAGATTTCATCACCGACCTTTCGAAGCGAAATTTGGATTCCTGTCGTGAAAAAGTAACCCCTTATTGGATTCGCTCTCGCTTGCGGAACACCTACCGGCGTGTGCTTATCCGGGGGGGGAAATAATTACCAACTTTTTTTTTGCGCGAGACAGGCATAAAAGCGAACGTTTGTTTGCTATAATAAGAACAAAGCAAAACAAGAACATAAGTTCTTATTAGGGGATGATCGTGTGTCCAATGCGAACAAGCGGATCGTGTTTTTGATCGACATGCAGAGCTTTTATGCCAGTATCGAGAAAGGGGCCAATCCAGAGCTGCGAAACAAGCCGATTATCGTCGCAGGTGATCCAGAGCGGCGCAGCGGAGTTGTGCTGGCAGCGTGTCCGATTGCCAAGTCATACGGAGTGGTCGCGGCCGAAGCGCTATGGCAGGCGCAGCAAAAGTGTCGCCAGCTCGTCGTTGTTCGTCCGCGCATGGAGATGTACATTCGCATCTCCATGCAAATCACTCGCATATTCGAAGCATTTACAGACAAGGTGGAGCCGTACTCGATCGACGAGCAGTTTCTCGACGTGACAGGCAGCGTCCATCTGTTTGGTGATCCGTTGCAGATGGCTGCACAGATTCGGCAGCGCGTCTGGATGGAGACGGGAATCAACTGTCGGGTAGGCATCGGGGAGAACAAGGTACTGGCCAAGATGGCCTGCGACAATTTCGCCAAGAAACGGGAAGAAGGCGTTTTTTGGCTCAAGCGGGAAACGTTAGCGGATACGCTCTGGAAGCTTCCGATTGAAAAGCTGTTCGGGGTAGGCTCACGCATGAAGCGTCATTTTCATCGAATGGGCGTCTATCATATCGGGCAGCTTGCAAATATGAGGCCAGCCATCCTCACCCGACATTGGGGAGTGAACGGGGAAGTGCTGTGGCGCACGGCTCACGGAATCGACGATTCACCTGTGGCTTTGGATTCCTATGATTCACAAAAAGGGATCGGTCATCACATGACGTTGCCTCGGGATTACCATACAGCAGCAGAAATCAAGGTTATATTATTGGAGCTGTGCGAAGAAGTGTGCCGTCGGGCGCGGAAAAAGGAGCTGATGGGCTCTGTTCTGTCTGTGGGCTGTCGTGGAGCCGATTTGGCTGCTGGAACCGGCTTTGGGCGGCAGATGAAGCTCACGGACCAGACGAACGATGCCATGACTCTGTACGAAGCGGCCTGCTTTCTGTTTGACCGTCACTGGCAGGAAACGCCCGTCCGCAGTATCGGGGTCAATCTGGGGCAGCTTGTTCCTGACAACGTGGTGCAACTCAATCTGTTTACGGACAATCACAAGCGGCGTTCGTTGGCACAAGCCATGGATGATATCCGGAGCCGATACGGTCAGGACGCCATCCTGCGCGCCACCTCTACCTTGGAAGCTGGACAGGCGAAAGAGCGTGCACGTAAGATCGGAGGACACTACAAGTGACGGAGCCGATGGTGTCAGACGAGCAGGAATTGATACGCCAGTATATTTTATTTGGCATTTTGTTTCGGGCAGTCATGGCCGATCTGGGGCAGATGCGGATTGTGCCGTTGAAGTTTTCTTATCAGATGATGTTCGATGAGCTCTCGCGGTGGGCGGAGCGGCAGCATCACCAGCTGCGTCGCATCTTGCGGCAGCGAGGTTACACAGTCGTCAGCTCACGACGTCAGGGACATATGTATGTCGTCCACTATCGACAACGCGGGTACGTGCGAGAAGCGATCTATACGATTGAGGTATTGCGGGCAGAGTGTCAGGAGCTCGTCCATTTGTGGACCCGATATGAACAGCGAGGAGAGAACAAGCGATGAGGGAAAAACGCGTGTCCAAAAAGGAAAATGTATTCGTGGCCAGTCGGTTTGTGCTGCCGGAGCATCGGGAAATGTATTTGCGCATCAAGGAAGAAGAGCGCCGCTATGTACCACCCGAGCTGGATCAGGAGCAGCTCAGCGCCTTGAGCGAGCTGGTATGGCAGGCGTTCCAGACAGAGAGCATCCTGACGCTGACCTATTATGACGGGCGAGAGCCGCGACGCCTGTCTGCCCACATTATCCATATTGACCAGGCGGCGAGACGCCTCAAGCTTCGGGCTGGCTCCGAGATTCACTGGGTTCCTTTTGCTCGACTGCTGCATGTGGAGCTGGCAGCGAGCTTCTAAAACGAGGAAATACAGGTACATGATGGGCAGGACATGAAAATTACTCAGGAAATCTGCAAAAATAGGCCTCTTTTTCAAAAGCAAGCGGCAAAAAACAGCGTGCCGCGTTGAAACGGTGTGTGCGAGGAAGATGTGAGATTCCTGAAACGAAAAGCGGTCAAAAACAACCGTTTTTCGTGTTTTTTTGGCTTACACGGATTTTGCCAGAAGGGAGGTTTCCCTGTATTGTTAGATTATCTTTTGAAGCATATATTTGACGGATAGAACAAAGGAGATTTTACATGCTAGCACAAGAAATGGGTGTCATATTCACCAAGCACGCCGATCAAATTACTTCCAAGCGTTGGGGAGAATTCATGCAACAATTGGAGGAAAAAGGCCTGTACGTGCTCATTGAGACAGACACGATCGGAAGAGTGATGAGTCCATTGGGCGGATTGATGCCCATGCCGTGTAAAAGTGAGACGCTCCATATTGTGACAGCTGATGAGCTGGAGCAGCGCGGCTTGCCGCTCGGTCACCACATCGTAACGAAAGCGAAAGAAAAAGTAGTCCAACCATAATCGAAAAAACCAACGCAACCTTTCCTGTGGGAGCTAGCCTCCAAGTGGGAAAGGTTTTTTGTGTGAAAAACGTCCTCTCTCATCGGGGGATCGAAACATCTCGACGTTTTTCATAAAGGTGGATGCGACTCGCTTGCGGTCAAACAAAACGGTCATAACCTTTTGTTGTTCCCAAATAAGATAATACTCCGGCTAGGGGCAAGATCTATCCGGCAATCGGCGGTAGAGGGCAGAAGATCACATTATGATAAGAGGTAGGACAAAAGATGCAAGCAGGAGAGAGGAGAACAGGAATGACGACAATGGAGAGCAAAGAGGGGATGCCACCCAAAAAAGGCGTGCGTCGCTTGCTGGAGATTGCGGATGAGAAGCGCGGATTGCTCGTCGTCTCGGCAATATTGTCTTCCTTGAGCGCAATATGCATGTTGGTGCCTTATGCATCTGTCTACTTCATTTTACGCGAACTGTTAACGCATGCAGCGTCTCCCGCTATGGCGGACGGGGCGTACATGATTCGGTGGGGAGTTATTGCACTTTTGGGACTCGTGGGAAGTCTGGTCATGATGTATGCGGGCGGGATGGTGTCTCATATCGCTGCGTTTCGCATTTTATACGGAATGCGGGTCAAATTGGCTTCGCATATCGGCCGTTTGCCGCTTGGTTGGCTCAACGGAACGTCTACCGGTGCAGTTAAAAAAACATTGGAGCAAAATGTGGAAAAGGTCGAGACGTTTGTCGCGCATCAGCTTCCGGATTTGGTGCATGTAGTCGTGACGACGGTGCTCATGATCGGCGTGATGTTTTACTTGAACGTCTGGCTGGCGCTGGCCTGCGTCGTGCCGATCATACTGGGACTGATTGTGCAGATCATTACGTTTTCCGGGACGAAAACAAAAGAAAATATCAAGAGGTACTACGATTCGCTAGAACGGATGAACGGATCTGCCGTCCAGTATGTACGCGGAATGCCTGCGATCAAGGTATTCGGGCAGACGGTTCATTCCTTCCGGCGCTTTTATGCAGATATGATCACCTATCGGGACTATTGCGTCAAGCATACGGATGATTTTCAAAACGGATTTTTGGTGTTCAAGGTGATCCTGAGTTCATTTGCGGCCTTCATACTCCCGGTAGGGGTGTTTATGCTGAGTCAAGACCCGCAAAATGTTGCGTTTGCGTCTGTTCTGCTCTTTTTTCTCGTAATGGCGCCAGGTGTATCTGCACCGATGTTTAAGCTCTTGTTTTTGACCTCTACCCTGCGTGACATTGGCGAGGGGGTGGAGCGCATGGATCGAATTTTGGCAGAGCAACCCGTTACCGAACCGCTTAGCTCCCAGCGTCCACAGAGCTTTGATGTCGCATTTGAAAACGTCTCTTTTTCTTATGCAGCAGAGGGAAGAACAGGAGGAGAGACACTATCTCGCATATCTTTTTTGGCGAAGCACGGGCAGGTGACAGCCCTGGTCGGACCGTCTGGTGCAGGGAAATCTACGGTAGCGAATCTCATTCCAAGATTTTGGGATGTTTCAGAGGGAGCGATTCGCATTGGCCAGGTAGATGTTCGGGAGCTGTCGAGCACCGATTTGATGAACACCGTAGCTTTCGTCTTTCAAGATACGTTTTTGTTTTACGACACGGTTTACAACAACATTGCCATTGGATTGCCAGAAGCAACGCCAGAGGCAGTCTATGCAGCGGCGAAGGCAGCCCAATGTCATGATTTTATTCAAAAGCTCCCGAAAGGCTACGACACCCTGATTGGGGAAGGGGGAGTCTACTTGTCCGGGGGAGAGGAGCAGCGTGTGGCGGTCGCACGGGCGATCCTGAAAAACGCACCGATTCTTGTCCTCGACGAGGCGACTGCCTTTGCTGATCCTGAAAATGAGTATGAGATGCAACTGGCTCTGGCAGAGCTGATGAAGGGCAAAACCGTCATTGTCATCGCGCATCGCCTGTCAACGATTCGGGATGCCGATCAAATTTTGGTGCTGGAAAAAGGGAAGCTGATCGAACAAGGCAGGCATCAATCATTGGTAGAGGCGAATGGGCTCTATGCCCGGATGTGGAACGCTTACACCGATGCGCAGGACTGGCAAATGGGCGAAGGAAAGGGGAGTGTGGACACAGATGAGTATGTTGAACAATATCACAGCAGGTAAACCAAGGGCGCTGATCAAACCCGTTATTTACACGACACTTGCCAACCTTGCGCAAATATTGCCGTTTGCCTTGCTCGTGGAGGCTGCCCGATTGATTTTTGAGCCGTTTGCCCAGCCGGGTGCCCCATTGAACATCGAGCGACTCTGGTGGGTATGCGGATGGATGGTAGTCTCGTTGCTCCTTTTGTTTCTATGCGAAATTCCAGCGTATCGTACTCAGTTTCGCGGTGCCTACAGCACGGCTGCAGAAGGACGAACCAAGCTCGCAGAGCATCTTCGCAAGTTGTCACTCGGTTACTTGAACAAAAGAGACCCAGGGGATTTGGCCAATATGATGATGGGAGACTTTACGATGGTGGAGCACGGGATTTCCCATCTCGTACCGCAAATGCTGGGGGCGATCATCATGCCTGTCATGGCGATCGTAGGTCTTTCTTTCGCAGATTGGCGCATGGCACTGGCCCTGTTTGCTGCATTTCCCATAGCGATTCTCTTGGTGCTGATGACATCAGGACTTCAACGCAGGCTCGGAGCAACGCATATGCGGGCCAAAATTGACGCCGCCAATCGTTTGCAGGAATATTTGAACGGCATTCGTGTCATCAAGGCGTACAATTTGACCGGCGAACGCTTTGTACGGCTGGAGCAATCCTTTCGCGAGTTCATGCGGCAGAGCATACGAATCGAAGGCTTGCTGGGACCGATTGTGCTCGCCGCCATTGCTTTTATCCGAGCTGGCCTCACACTCATGGTCATGGTCGGCGTGTATTTGCTCGTAGCAGGTAGCATAGACCTGATCACGTTTGTCATGTTCCTGCTGGTTGGTACACGTCTCTTTGATCCATTGACAGCTGCACTCGTCAACTATGCAGAATTCCGTTACCACGAGCAAGCGGGGGAGCGGATTGTCCAGTTACTGGCGGAGCCGATCATGACAGGCGAGCACCAACCGCCTTCGGAAAACGATGTGAAGCTCGAAGGCGTCTCTTTTGGCTACATCGAAAAGAACGTCCTGAACAACGTGAGCATGCACATGCCAGTCGGTTCATTTACAGCGTTGGTCGGGCCGTCCGGCAGTGGAAAAAGCACCGTGATGCGGCTGATTGCCAGATTTTATGACCCGTCGCAAGGCACTGTTCAGCTAGGCAATCAACCACTTGTCGACATGGACCCGGAGGCACTTCTCTCCCGAGTGTCGATGGTGTTCCAGGACGTGTATTTATTCCAGGACACGATTGCAAACAACATTCGCTTCGGAAAAAGGGATGCGACACAAGCTGAGGTCGAGGAGGCGGCCAAACAAGCGAGTTGCCATGATTTCATCATGAAGCTGCCCGATGGCTACGATACGCTCGTAGGAGAAGGGGGAAGCACGCTGTCAGGCGGGGAGAAACAGCGCATTTCCATTGCCCGAGCGATCTTGAAAAATGCGCCGATCATTCTCTTAGATGAAGCAACAGCCTCACTAGACCCGGAAAATGAGGCGCAAATTCAGAAAGCGATCGATACGCTTATCGAGGGAAGGACGGTTATTGCCATTGCTCATCGCCTGAAAACCATCCGAAATGCTGACAACATCTACGTGCTGGAAAATGGTACTGTCGTCGAACAGGGACAGCATGATGAGCTTGTGATGAAAAACGGCTTGTATGCACGACTGTGGAAGCTGCAGCAAACGACAGGCGGCTGGAGATTGTCTTCATAAATCAGTAACAAAACCCGCGAGGCAAGTTAGCCGAAGCGGGTTTTGTCATGGGCGCATTCTTCGTTCAGTTGTCAGCTTTTTTAGTCGCAGGGACGTGACGGAATAGCTTGGTCATGCACGCCCATGCGATGAGTGGGCCGATTCCGATACAAAGAATCAACCAGTTCAGCGTAAGCGGAGAGACGCTCAAGGAGGTTACCAGCAGAAAGATCAGAATCCCCACCAGCCGACCAACGTCCAGTGCGAACTCTCGCAACACGACATACTCGACCCGATTGCGTGCGCTCTCTTCGTTAGTGCCAATCAGATCAAAAATCGTGGAGAGCATGGGCACAGAGAACAGCGGATAAGCGATAGACACGGCGATCCCGAAAATAAGCAGTGTCGTAAAGCTCACCTGCCAAAAAAATACGAAGAGAATCCCCCACATGATGACAGAACCAGTGAGCATTCCCCACTTGCGATAGCGAGGAGAGAACCATTTGGCGATCAGGAAATAGCTCACAAGCCCGACGGCAGATGTAGTCAACCAGTAGTTACCGAGAGTCATCTCGCTTCTCGTGGAAATGTAGACGAGTAGACCGATCACAAAGCCGAATACGCCTTCACGCAGTCCTTGACCAGCTAAAGCGCCTGCTGCCCAACGCCACTCGGGCTCCTCACGCAAACAACGTAAGGAAAAGCTCCAGGAATACGTCCCTTCCGATTGGCGTTTTTTCAAAAAAAAGCTGATGAACACGCCGACGACAAATAGCGCAAGAGAGATCCCGAAAATAAGGGAGTAGCCGCTATTGCCCGGAAGTCGCGTAATGAGCAAGCCTGATATCCATGGCGCGAGCATACCGCCAATGGAAGCAAGCAAACCTGCCCAACTGTTGAAAAGGTCGCGGTTATCGGCATTCGTGATTTCGAAGTACACCACATTAAAAGAAAGCCAGAAAAATCCACTCGCCATACCCTGAACGAGCCCAAGTGGTACGGCATAAGAAACAGCTTTTGGACCCGCCAGAAGAACGAGCAAATAAAAAAGGGCAGAAACTGCCATTCCGGCACGCAAGACATTCATTTTGTTCAAACGCTTGACGTACCAGCCAGCAAGCCAGAAAGTAAGAGCACCCGCGAGATGGGCGGAAAAAGTAAACCAAGCGATCGGCGCAAATTGACTTTTTACCTTCCACAAATAGACGTTTACAAATGTGCCAGAAAGGGCGCCGGCGGCAATGAATACAGCGTTGACCAGGAGCAGCAGCTTGGCTTGATTGTCCAGACGCCCTGATGGCTTTTGCACAGAAGGCTCGTGGCGCGACATTTTCAGACCAGTGGACTCCTGAATTTGAAGGAAGGGTGGAAGGCGTTTTTTTGTTTTTTGTTGCATACGTTCCCTCCGCGCAAAAATAGGACATGAACATAACGTGCCCTACCGCTGCTGCTTTCAACAGGAAAGTGAGTAAACACCATGTTTTTCCAAACGAAAAGCGAAGATCGCAATTTTTTGAACGTTATTTCATTTCAGGGAGGAAAACGACTAGCAGCAAACAAATTAAGAGAGGATAGGCATACGAAAATACAGAAGCGAACAGAAAAGAGGTCACGAGATGGCGACAACCATTTTCAGGAATGGACGCATTTACACAGGAGATTCCAAGCATTTGTTCGTACAAGCCCTGGTCGTTCGGGATGGTATTGTCCATGACTTGGGCAGCGATGCGGACATGCTTCTTCAATACGGAGGCAGTGATGCAACGGTCATTGATTTGCAAGGATGTACCGCTACCCCGGGATTGATTGACAGCCACCTGCACTTGGGATGGCTCGGTCTCACCTTTTTGCAGCTGGATTTGAGCAAAGCTCGCTCCAAGGACGAGATGCTGCTTCTCTTGAAAGAAAAAGCGCAAGCCACACCAGAAAATACGTGGATACAGGGCTACGGCTGGGATGAGAATTTGTTCGCGGATGGTGGTGGCATTCCTACTATCGAAGAGCTTGATCAAGCTGCATCGCACTGCCCGATTCTTCTTGCACGAATATGTGGACATGCGAATTTGGTCAACAGCAAGGCATTGGCGCTATGTGGCTATCATCGTGACATGGAGGTGCCTGCGGGGGGAGTCATTGTACATGATCCTGTGAGCGGAAAGCCAACGGGTATGCTATTAGAAACTGCCTCCACCCTGATTACGAAGCATATTCCGAGACCTGACTATGATCAGTTGAAGCAAAGCCTGCGCAGCTCGATTCGCTATGCAATGGCGCATGGATTGACAGGGGCACATACGGAGGATTTGCGTGAATTGGGCGGACTTGCGCAAACATATCGGCTCTATGATGAGCTCATCAATGGCGAAGAGCTTGCGCTGCGTAGCAACCTGCTTGTCTTCTATCCGCATATGCATGAGCTGCGCGACTTAAACATGACGGCAGGTTACGGAAACACACATGTACAAATCGGTGCGGTTAAAATTTTTGCAGATGGGGCATTAGGACGCAGGACGGCTTACCTGTCAGCTCCGTACGCTGATGATCCGAGCACCAGTGGTTATCCCGTACATGAGCAAGACGAGCTAACAGAGCTGGTTCGACAAGCACGTGGACTCGGGATGCCCATTGCTGTACACACCATTGGCGACAAAGCACTGGAAATGGTGCTGGACAGTTTGGACCAGTTCCCGGCAGTCGCCTATCGGGACCGGCTCATACACACACAAATCTTGCGACCGGACCTGCTGGACCGTTTGAAGCATCCTCACCGGATCGCAGATATCCAACCGCGCTTTCTTGCAGGAGACTTTCCGTGGGTGATGGATCGCGTAGGGCAGGAGCGGATTCAACACTCGTACATCTGGAAAACGATGATGAACTACGGAATCATTTGCGCTGCGGGCTCGGATACACCAGTAGAACCAATCGATCCTCTGTTGGGGATACACGCAGCCGTCACGCGCAAAGCACCAGGGGAAACACATGATGGATACTTCCCGCAAGAAAAACTGACGATGGAGGAAGCGATTCATCTGTTTACATTGGGCAGTGCGCAGGTAACGAACGAAGATCATGTCAAAGGCACGCTGTCTCGTGGAAAATATGCGGATATGACCGTCTATTCCAAAGACCTGTTTACCATCGATCCAGACGAGCTGCTCTCGACAAAGGTCATGATGACCATCATTGGCGGAAAAGTTTGCTACACGTCTTGAAAAAGCAACGCCATCAGGACCGTGCATGATAAACTGCCATGTACCGCCCGGTTTTAGATACTAAGTAGTTTCGTCATGGATACACTCATTTTTTCAATCACAACCCATACGCAAAACCCGACTCAGGATAAGTGAGTCGGGTTTTTTGTCAGCTGCTTTCCGCGCAGCAAGCTCTTCACATTGATTTCCGCAATCAGCACACTGATTAAAACGAGACCTGCGCCTATGTACCCGCGAGCAGACAGTGTTTCGCCTGTGACCAAGAAGGCAAACATGGCAGCGAAGACTGGCTCCAAGGAAAAAATAACACCGGTGTGCGTGGCAGTCGTATATTTTTGGGCCACCGTTTGAACGACAAAGCCAATTGCACTGCACAATACGCTAAGAGCGAGCACGGCGATCCAAGCCTCTGTAGTCTGTGGCAATGTGGGAGTCTCCAACGCAAAAGTAAAAACAATGCCCAACAGTGCCGTAAAGCCAAGCTGGTAAATCCCCAACTGGATCGTATCCGATTGATTGGCCCATCGGCCTGTTACGGTAATATGTGTAGCGTAAAAGAGGGCACCTGCGATGCACAAAAGGTCTCCGTGGCTGATGCGAAATTCAGCGTTTAGTGTGAGCAGGCCGATACCGATCATGGCCAGTCCAGCGCCGACAAAGACTCTTTTTTCAGGACGGTTTCTCAAAAGAATAGATAAGAGCGGAACAAAGATAACGGTCAGGCTCACGAGAAAGCCTGCCTGGGAAGCTGTCGTTGATTTCACTCCGTTCGTGATGGTGGCAAAAACCCCGAAAAGGAGCGCACCGAGTACGAATGCATGGAGCAATGTTTTTCGATTCGTGCCACGCAAGCGTTTATGGAACAAGGCGGCTGCCAGTAGAAAAGCAATGCCAAAGCGGATGCCGATCAGATTGAAAGTCTCCAAATCCTTCAATCCCATTTGCATAAACACATACGACGTTCCCCAAAACAGGGTGACCAAAATCATAGCCAAATCGGCTTTCATTTGCGGTTTCATGATGGGATAAGCCTCCTTGCCCGGGAAAAAGCGGGTCCTAATCAGTGTTGCGCCATAAACAGTATACGAGTATCGTTTAAATAAGAAAAATGAATGTTTGTGATGATTTTCATGAATCGGATTCATGTAAAGGGGACGAAGAAGGGTGAGTTTGAACAAGTTAGAGGTAGTGATCACTGTTATTGAGTCGGGGAGCTTAACCAAAGCTGGCGAAATACTAGGTCTGACACAATCAGCGATCAGCCATGCGATTGCGAGTCTGGAGCGGGAATTTGGGTTTTCGCTTTTGACCAGAGGACGATCGGGCATTAGCCTCACGAGTAATGGGGAGCGACTGCTACCGTACATGCGTGAGACCTTGCGCTGTCATGAGCGGATGAAACAAGAGGTGTTTGCCATCAACGGGTTGGAGGTCGGGACGGTGAGGATTGGAACGTTCACGAGTGTTTCCACGCAATGGCTTCCCGGAATCCTCAAGCGGTTTCAAGACCAGTATCCAGCGATCGAGATTAAGCTGATGGAAGGGTATTACGATGGAATTGAGAGCTGGATTCAAACCGGAGAGATTGATTTCGGCTTCGTCTCCTTACCGACAACAGAGGATTTGGAATGTATTCCTTTAAAAAAGGATCAAATGTATTTGCTGGTGACAGAGGAACACCCGCTCTACGGAGAGGAGCGGGTGCATGTGAGCCGATTGGCCGAAGAGACATTTATCATGCCGAAGACGGGCTGTGACAATGATATACAGCGCTTGCTGGCCCAGTATCAGATCGAGCCGCGAATCAAATATGAAGTGGGAGATGATCACGCGATTATTGCCATGGTGCAAAATGGGCTCGGGATCAGCATTCTTCCGGAAATGATTTTGTTCCGTTTGCCTGCAAATATCCGGATGATCCCGCTTGAAGGGGAGCATTACCGTTCGCTGGGGGTGGCAGCAACTTCTTTTTCCAAGCAGTCACCGGCTGCCAAGAGCTTCTTGCAGTTTGTAACCGATTGGGTGAACGAGCAGCAAGCGTAATTCAGACAGATATATCGCCCCTGACTTCCTTCGCCAACGGCTGCTTTCGGACAAAGGGCAGGTACAACAAGAAAAACAAAGCGAGTGCTACTCCTTCCAACGAAACGATATACCACGGATACGGGCCCAAAAAGTCAATCAGACTGGGATTGTCCGGTTTGCGCGAGACAAATAAGTAATTTCCACCCGTCCATTGGTTGACGAAAAGTGCGACGAGCAAAAGCAGGTTTAAAAAGCCCATCGTCTTCCAAATCGAATGGACAGTCGGACGGTAGCCTTCTACCCACGTCATGTACAGGCAAGCAAGGACAATTCCCGCGTGGGCTACAAAAAAATGCACAAAGCGAAAATGCGGAAATGGATAAAACAACTCGGGGGTAAGCAATGCCTGCATGGCTCCGCCAATCCCGGCAAAAAACGTAATCTCATACAGCCCGTAGCTTCTCGTCATCAGCATCACGGTAGAAAGAAGGAGAGTCACGCTACACAACTGCAAGGGCAATGTGTAAGCAGCCGTCCAGCTCTCGGTATAAACATGCCAAAGCTGATAACAAATCTCTGACAAAAGCAAGACACCCGCAAGTACGTAACGTGTGGCGAGTCGATTTGTCGGGGCTTGGAGCTTTTGGCGAAATAAATAGGTGAGCACGACCAGACAGAGTACTAGGATCAAGGTGATAACGTGAGAAGTGGAAAACAGCCGAAACGGCTCCCCTGTCAGAAAAAGTGAAAAATAGGGTGAGGTCATGATGATCTCCTCTTTGTTTATTATTTTTTATATTTGAAAATTCACGAAATTTTAACAGATAGCTATTTGTCTGATATAAATCTTTGGTTATAATATAAATAGACTACGTTACATCATTGAGAGGAGTTATAGTCTTGAACTTAGTGCTCACGGAAAAACAATGCAAGTCTTGCCAGGTTCGCTTGACCGAGTATGAAATCGAGAACAATGGTGCGCTCTGCATGGAATGCTTCAAGGAAGAAAAAAGCGAGTAAAAGTAACAGCAAGGCATACGGCAACTGACTGTCTACTGCTATCTAATAATAGACCCTTTTAATCAGACCCTCTCGTTTCATAGAGAGGGTCTGATTTTTTTACAGGCCTTATTCCGGGAGCGGAATGATGAGTTCCATTCTTCGGCTGCCGTCTTTCATGCTTGTTTCAAACAAGATAAGTGTCAGTGTGCTGTTCGGCTCCGCTTTTTTCACTTTCAGTGTATGGGTAAAATCTCCCCAATCAGGAGCAGCGGTCGTAGCCTGCACGAAACCTTGCGTCAGCTCGTTATGTCCATCTTCTACGACATAATTGAGTACAGCTTCGAACACGCTTGCCTGTCCTTTGATTTCAAACGTGTCTTGGGCGGTTTTCTTCACAGTGACATTGCGGAAAATATCATTGGCATAGACAGTCTCTTGCTGAGCTGGTTGCTCCGTTGGTGGCTTCTCAGGAGTTGTAGGTGGTTGCGTGGTTGCGGGTGGCTCAGAACCAGGTTTCTCTGGCTCGGCCGCAACGGGTGGCTTCTGTTGTTCTGTTGGAGTGGAAGGGCTAGTTGTGCCACTCGTGCATCCTTGCAGCAAGCCAATCGTCAACAGCAGCAAAAGCAGTTTTTTCATGGTATCCCTCGATTCTGTCTGGTATGAAATGGTACCTACAAATAGTAAGACGTAAAAACAAATAATAGTGTTTCAGGTGGAACGGTCTTCCTGCGTCAAACTGTGGTAGAATGGAGAGGAAGTAGCAACCATTATCCTAGAAGGCTGGTCTGATAAGAATGGAACAACAGACGTTTCGAGTGGAAAAAGACTTTCTCGGCGAGAAGCAAATTCCAGTAAATGCTTATTATGGCGTGCAAACGATGCGAGCAACGGAAAACTTCCCAATCACCGGGTATCGTCTTCATTTTTCCCTCATCAATGCAATGGCAATGGTAAAGAAAGCAGCTGCGATGGCAAATATGGAAGTTTCCAGATTGAATCCGCGCTTAGGAAATGCGATTGTCGCTGCGGCGGAAGAAATCATGCAAGGAAAATGGCATGATCAATTTATCGTAGATCCGATCCAAGGTGGAGCAGGTACTTCGATCAATATGAATGCCAACGAAGTGATCGCGAACCGCGGTCTTGAAATGCTTGGTGAGAAAAAAGGGGATTATTTCCACCTAAGCCCAAATACACATGTCAACATGTCTCAGTCTACCAATGATGCTTTCCCGACAGCAATTCATATTGCAACACTCACCCTGTTGGAAAAGCTGCTCGTGACGATGGATAAGATGCATGATGCATTTGGCCAAAAAGCAAAAGAATTCGATGATGTCATAAAAATGGGTAGAACGCATTTGCAGGATGCGGTTCCGATTCGCTTGGGCCAAGAATTCGAAGCATACCGTCGAGTACTTGAGCGCGACATCAAGCGTATCAAGCAATCTCGTCAGCATTTGTACGAAGTGAATATGGGAGCGACTGCGGTAGGAACGGGTTTGAATGCTGACCCTCGTTACATTACAACAATAGTCAAGCATCTTGCGGATATCACAAGCTTTCCGCTGACAGGTGCAGAGCATCTCGTGGATGCTACACAAAACACAGATGCGTACACAGAAGTATCAGCAGCACTGAAAGTTTGCATGATGAATATGTCTAAAATCGCGAATGACTTGCGTTTGATGGCATCAGGACCTCGAGCTGGACTGGGAGAAATCTCCTTGCCAGCACGTCAGCCAGGCTCCTCGATCATGCCAGGAAAAGTCAATCCTGTCATGGCAGAGCTCATCAACCAAGTAGCGTTTCAGGTCATTGGAAATGATCATACGATTTGTTTGGCATCCGAGGCAGGTCAGCTAGAACTGAACGTTATGGAGCCTGTGCTTGTCTTCAATTTGTTGCAATCGATCAGCATTATGGACAATGCATTCGATGTCTTTACGCGTCACTGCTTGGAAGGAATCGAAGCAAATCGCGAGCGCATGAAAGAATACGTGGAAAAAAGCGTTGGCGTCATCACTGCGGTGAATCCTCATCTCGGGTATGAGACTGCTGCACGTATTGCCCGCGAAGCTATTTTGACAGGAAAGTCTGTACGTGAGCTGTGCTTGCAACACAATGTACTTACAGAAGAAGAACTGGATCTGATTCTTGATCCATTTGAAATGACTCATCCAGGTATTGCTGGAGCTTCCTTGCTGGATCGCGACTAAACCCAAAAACTCCCGCGCTTTGCACATGTAAAGCAGCGGGAGTTTTTGCTTGCAAAAGGAGGGGGTGCACTACTTTTTCGGAAGGTGATCCAAGCTCTTGAATTCATAGCCTTGCTTGCGTGCTTCATCGATCATCATCCCGAGAGCCTCTGCATTGTCTTTGGAGACAGAATGGAGCAGAATAACAGCGCCGGGATGCAATTGGGCCATCACGCTATCATAGGCATATTTTGCCCCACGTTGGACCTTGGTATCCCAATCCTTATAGGCGACCGACCAAAAGACATTGGTATAGCCCAAATCTTTGGTTACAGCAAGTGTCCGATCGCTGAAAATACCTCTAGGTGGTCGCAAGTAACGCATGTTAGCTTGTCCGGTCACTTGCTGGACCGCATCGCTTACTTTCGTCAGTTCGTCTTTGATTTTTTGATTCGATACAGTTGTCATATCGGGATGGCTCCAGGAATGGTTGCCGATCAGATGTCCCTCTTGTGCCATTCGCTTTATCAACTCGGGCTGTTCCTTCACAAAGTGCCCTGTCACAAAGAAAATGGCAGGGACTTTTTTCGCGACAAGTGTATCTAAAATCTTTGGCGTAAAGCCATTTTCATAACCGTTATCAAACGTCAAGAAAAGCTCTTTTTTCGTAGTATCCCCTAAAAAAACCGCACCGTGACGATCCACAATGCTTTTAAAGCCTTCCTCGTTGATAGAGGGTAACTGACCATTCTTGCTCTTTTTAAATCCAAAATGGTACGGGTGATCTGGTGAGGCCATAATCGAGTCAACTGGCAAGGCACTTGTAAGCAACAAACTAATCCCGATCAACAAGCTTTTGATCAATCGTCTTTTCAATAATGAGCTCTCCCTTCTGTAGCAAAGTCGTGATGTATTTAAGGTGATTCCCTCAAAAGTTTGTCCAGTCTACTTCCAAATATGTAAACGTACATCTGCAACAGCGGCTAGGTAGAAGCGCAAGTGAAGCGGTATTCCAAGTTGTGTAAAAATCTTCTTTGGGTAAGGCGACAACTGTCCATACAAGAAAAAGAAACTCGTCATATAGTATCAAAGTCGACAGAAAACTGTTGGCAAATGCTACCAAGTAATCATCTATAGCCAGGAGGTGTGGTTAACGTGGAAGAATGGTTGGAGCAATTACGTGAGGCCATCGGTGAAGGTGCAGAAGAATTAGAAGTAAAAATTGAATACGAAGATGGTACCACGAAAAAATTGTACTTCGGCAGTAATGAAGAAGATGAGGAAGATGAAGACGAAGAATCGGAAGACGAGGAATCCGAAGACGAGGAATCTGAAGACGAAGAATCTGAAGACGAAGAATCCGAATCCGAAGACGAAGACGAAGACGAAGATGAAGATGAAGACGAAGATGAAGACGAAGACGAAGATGACGACGACTAATCGTTTGTATTTGTTGAAAAAAGATACGCGTACATGCGTATCTTTTTTCTGTTGCATTCTGTAATATTAAACATATTTCATGAAGAGGATGGAACAGAAAATGAGCTTTCAAGTGAGTCATCAAACGATAAAAGAATGGTGCGGTCGCCTTTCTTATGAAAGAGGAAAGACTTTTTACCGTTCTGGGAACGTGCTTGTGGAGCATTTTCAACAGGAACCTGCCTGGATCAAAACGACAGTGAACGCAGGAAAAAATAATTATCAGGTCACTATTGAACTGGACGAGTCTGGTATGGCAGCAGTGTGCAGTTGTCCTACTTTAGCGTCGTACGATCACTACTGCCAACATATCGCAGCCTCGTTGTTAACCATGCGTGATCTGCAAGTAGACGAGCATCCTGGCAGCTATTCCACTTCCTCTGCAACGAGACAAGCAGGCATGACAACACAGTCTGATTCCCAACTAACAGAGGGACTGTTCGGCTTGTTCGTGGACCGGCCGATTCGGACAAGCCATAATCGCGTGTTGCTGGATTCACGAAAAACGCTTGACTTGGAAATCATATGTAAAATCGTACCGTACGGCTTTCGCAAGAGCATGATCGGAATAGAGCTGAAGCTAGGGCCAAAGAGGTTGTACATCGTAAAGGACATTCGTGCGTTTTTAGACCGGGTGGATAAGCAGCAAGTGTATCGTTTTTCTAGCCAATTTACCTATGATCCGAATTTGAATCGTTTTTTGCCAGAACATGAAGCCATCCTCCGTGAACTCCTGCAAATTTACCGTACGGAAAAAATATATCGAGAGACAGCCAGCTACCAGTATCAGGAACAGAAGCATGTAGGTGGGGAACGGGTTCTTCTTGTTCCACCCTTTACCTGGGAGCGATTATTTGCTTTGCTACTTATCGCACCGTCTGTTCACATTCAGCATCATGACCAAATGTATCCAACGTTTGCATGTATCGATGAGCCGCCGCCACTCCACTTCGAATTCGACCAGACAAAAACCGATCAATATCAGCTGGAAGTCCAAGGATTCAAGCAAATCACTGTCTTGGAAGCTTACGGATTGTTGCTCGTAGATGGCAAATGGCACAGACTGCCAAAGGAACAATGCCACAGTTTGGCAGAGCTGAAGCACTTGTTAGAATCTCATAGCAGTGAGCGGATTCACATTCCTACGGAAAAAATAGAGTCATTCATGGTGCAGATTGTTCCGGCCTTGATGAAACTGGGGAACGTGCAAATTGCAAAGGCCGTCTCGGAACGAGTCGTGCAATTCCAGTTAAAAGCCAAGCTGTATTTGGACAGGGTAAGAGACCGGCTGCTGGCGGGACTTGAGTTTCAATACGGCGATATCATCATCAATCCGTTGGAAGGCAATGAAGGGGGAGGGCAACGTGGCAGTGAGCTGATTTTGATGCGTGACGGGGAGAAGGAGCGACAGATTTTAGAGCTGATGGAGGAAAGTGCCTTTACCCGCACGGAAGGAGGGTATTTTCTCGATGACGAGGAAGCTGAGTACGACTTCCTTTACCACGTCGTCCCTAAGCTGGAAAAACTGTTAAAGGTATACGCGACAACTTCCGTAAAAATCAGGATTCAGCCTCTCCACTTACCACCTAAAGTAAAAGTGGATGTCGATGAGCGAACAAATTGGCTGGATTTTCGCTTTGATATGGATGGGATACCCGAGTCCGAGATCCGAGGTGTGATCCAATCGGTAGAAGAAAAGCGCAGATATCATCGGCTGTCGAATGGAGCGCTTCTGCCGCTTGAGACAAAGGAATTTGAGCAAATCAATCGTTTCCTGGACGAGATGGGCATGCAATATGCTGAGCAAATGGGAAGTGGTTTTCAACTGCCTGCTTTTCGCGGACTGCGCTTGCTTGATATACCTATGCAGGGACAGTCTGTTCAGCTAGGCAAATCATTGCGCCAGTTTTTGGAGAATATGCGTAACCCTGATAATCTGGACTTTCCAGAACCCGAATCTTTGCAAGCGACACTTCGAGATTATCAGAAGTTTGGCTATCAATGGATGAAAACACTGGCACACTACGGCTTTGGGGGAATTCTTGCAGACGATATGGGCCTGGGGAAGACATTGCAAAGTATTACTTTTCTTCTCTCTGTTCTGCCTGAAATCCGAGAACAAAAGCTCCCAGCGATTATCGTGGCTCCTGCCTCTCTTTTATACAATTGGCACAATGAAATCAAAAAGTTCGCGCCAAATATCCGTAGCGTTATTGTGGATGGTACGAAGGAAGAGCGAAATCAAATCGTAAACGAGCTGTCAGAAATCGATGTGCTCATTACTTCGTATCCGCTCTTGCGTCGTGATCATGCCCAGTTCGAGGAGCATTCCTTCCACACCTTGATCTTGGATGAAGCGCAAACCTTCAAAAACTATGTGACTCAAACAGCCCAGACAGTAAAACGAATAAAAGCCAAGCATCGCTTTGCTCTTACGGGAACACCTGTGGAAAACAGGGTAGAAGAGCTGTGGTCCATCTACGATGCTGTTTTCCCTGAGCTTTTTCCGGCACGAAAGGAATTCCTCGACTTGCCGCGAGATACGATTGCGAAGCGGACGCGTCCATTTTTATTGCGCAGGCTCAAAACTGAGGTACTGAAGGAATTGCCGGCCAAAATTGAAACACTGCAAAGCGCAAGACTGTTGCCAGAACAGAAAAAGCTGTATGTCGCCTACTTGGCGCAGCTCCAACAGGAAACAGTGAAGCACCTGTACAATAAAGGTTTTCAAAAAAATCGGATCAAAATTCTCGCAGGCTTGACGAGACTGCGCCAAATATGTTGTCATCCAGCGCTGTTCATCAAAGAGTATGACGGAGGGTCAGCCAAGCTCGAACAGCTATTCGAGATTATCGGTGAATGTAAAAACGCAGGGAAGCGCGTTTTGCTCTTTTCTCAATTTACGGAGATGCTAGGGATAATCGGACGCGAGCTGGGGTATCACGGTGTCCCGTTTTTCTATCTGGATGGGCAGACGCCAGTGGCAGAGAGACTAGAATTGTGCAACCGATTTAACGAGGGAGAACGGGATTTGTTTCTCATGTCTTTGAAAGCTGGGGGAACAGGATTAAATGTGACGGGTGCGGACACCGTAATCTTGTATGATCTGTGGTGGAATCCCGCTGTGGAACAACAGGCAGCTGATCGTGCTCATCGTATCGGACAAAAGAATGTCGTCCAAGTGATCAGGCTTGTTGCAGAGGGAACGGTCGAAGAGAAAATGTACGAGCTGCAACAAAAAAAGAAAAACTTGATCGAGGAAATCATTACACCGGGGCAAGAGGCAATCTCAGCTTTAACTGAGCAAGAAATACGCGAATTGCTGATGATTTAACACGAACAGCTTGACTATCGCTACCATGCGAAGGGTCAAGCTGTTTTTTTGCGAGACTTTATCCCTGTGCGAATAACGAATTGGCAGACTCCCAATGATATTTGTCCGGTTCGAGATAAGGATATAGCGAATAGCTTATGGAGAAGGACGAAGGCATCACCACAGGAGTGTGGGGGGAATGGAATGGAACAATATGTGATTAAGCCATGGGATACCCGAGAAGGGAATGTGGAAACGCCGGCTAACTGGGATATGACAGTGCCACCGGAAGTAGATGCGATCGCAGAACAAGTGATCAAAGAGTATGACATGTCGGTGAAGAGTCGTACGCTCATTACTTCCAAGCCAGACAAAGGCGGGGCTATTTGGCGCATTGAGACAGATAAAGGTCCGCGCAGCCTAAAGGTACTGCACCGTACGCCTGAACGCAGTCTCTATAGTGTGGCTTTCCAAGAATACGTCGTCAAACAGGGGGCAAGGGTACCAGCACTGATTCCTGCCCGAAATGGCAGTCTATATGTGGAAAAGGGTGGGAAACTCTGGATTGTTACCGATTGGATTGCCTTGCAACCGGCAACAAAAGTAGATTTGATAGGCGCGCAAGAGCTTTGCTACGGTCTTGGTGAATTCCATCGTCATTCGAAAGGCTATGTTCCGCCCGCAGGAGCCAAAAACTCTTCCCGTTTATATCGTTGGCCCAATCATTATCAAAAGATTGCCAAAAAAATCGGGTGGATGCGGGAAGTAGCAAAAGCCTACAGTGAAACACCAGCAAGTAAATCCATTTTGGCCGTCGTCGATCACTATGAACAGCAAGCATGGGCAGCCTTAGAGAAACTAAAAGCATCTGCCTATCCGAAAATGATCAAAACGGGAGAGGCACACTGGGGATTAGTGCACCAAGATTATGGCTGGTCAAATGGTCAAAATGGTCCGGGAGGGCTTTGGGTCATCGACCTGGATGGCGTGTCGTACGATTTGCCGTTTCGGGATTTGCGCAAGCTCATCACCAGTACGATGGATGATATGGGCGTCTGGGATGTAACCTGGATGCGCGGCATGATCGAAGCCTATCATAAGGCAAATCCACTGGATCGCGAATCGTTTGAAGTGCTCTTAAATGACATGGCAGTGCCAAACGAATTTTATAAGCACCTCAAAGAGATGTTTTATGATCCCGAAATCTTTCTGTCGACGGAAGCGGAAGGCATTCTGCAGCGAGTGTTGACGGGGGATAAAACGAAAGATGCGGCATTGGCAGAGCTCGCAAAAGACATCAGCAAATACGAACCGGGCAACTATGACCAAATAACGGAAGTAGTTGAACCGCAAAGGCTGGCGTCGGGTATCAAGGAATTCATCCCTGTTGCGGTATCCACTCCACCGACAGAGTCTTTGGTCGAGGCGCCGAAAGACAAAGAGTCCAAGAGCAAGGTGTCCAAGGTAAAAGAGTCCAAGTTAAAAGTGTCTAAGGTGAAGGGATCCAAAGACAAAGAGTCCAAAGTCAAGGAGCCTGCAAGCGATAAAACGCCAGTTATACCGGAAGAAAGCCAGCGAGAAGCGGCAGAGGCAGAACAAAGCACTACTCGCAGAACTCGAATCTCATTCTCGGGAAATGTTCCTTTTACGCCATCAGCGCCACTCGCTACAAGCGAAGCACGAAACCTCGTTCGTCGAAACAAAAAACGGGGGATGAGCTCAGCTGTCTCAAAAAGCAGCAGCAATAAGTCAAGCAAGCCTCAAAGGAGAGTAAAGGTCTCTATCAATGTAAAGGCCAAATCACCACAAGCAAAACCCGCAAGTCAAGGGAAAAACAAAAAAGGAACTTTGTGGACGTCTAAAGAGCAGTCCCGGACCGTCACTTCCAACAGGAGCAAAAAGGTTGCCAAGGCGGCGAAACCAAGCCGTAAATTCATCAACAATCAGATGAAGAAGCAGCGTCAAAAATCAAAGAAGACGAGAGGCAACTAATGTAAGAAGGCGGAACGGGAAAGGAGAATACGGATGAAAGTTATCATGGTCTGTACAGAAAAATTGCCAGTTCCTCCTATACGAGGGGGAGCGATTCAGACATATATTGCAGGGATTGCAGATATTCTAGGGAGGCATCACGAGCTGACTATCCTGGGAACGTCGGATCCCACGCTACCGAAGGATGAAAATGTTCGCAATGTGCGTTATGTGCGAGTAGATGGTCAAGGTGTTTTCGAGATCTATGCACGCGAAGTAGCCGCTTTCCTGAGTGCGAACAACTATGATGTCATCCATGTTTTTAACCGACCGCGGATGGTTCCCATCATTCGTGAAGTATGCCCGAACGCACGTATCATTCTAAGTATGCACAATGATATGTTTGATCCGGTAAAGATAGGGCAGGCAGAAGCTGCTAGAGCCGTTGCTGAAACGGAGAGTATCATCACCATCAGTGATTATGTCGGCCGGGTCATTGCCTCGTTGCATCCAGAAGCCGCAAATAAGGTTCGCACGATTTATTCAGGTGTGAACTTGGAAACATTCGTTCCGGTGGCAGGATCCAATACGGCGCAAAAGATTCGTCAGGAATTGCGGGCGACGCATAATCTTGGCAACAAACAAGTGATTTTGTTTGTAGGACGATTGACGCCGAAAAAAGGAGCCGACATTCTGGTTCGTGCGATGAATGAACTCCGCTCCTACCATTCCAACATCGCTCTCGTCTTGGTTGGAGGGTCCTGGTACGGTGAAAATAAAATCAGTGACTATGCAGCATATGTACGCTCATTAGCGAATCGTTCGCCTGTTCCGGTTATTACTACGGGATTTGTTCCGGCAGATCAGATTCACCACTGGTTCTGGGCGGGAGACGTTTTTGTCTGTCCTTCGCAATGGGAGGAACCACTGGCACGTGTCCATTATGAAGCGATGGCTGCCGGTCTGCCTTTTGTCACGACAAAACGGGGTGGAAATGCTGAGGTGATCATCGGAGGCAATGGACTGTTGGTCGAGCAGCCGGAGGACCCTCAAGCGTTTGCTGTACAACTGAAACAACTATTGTCCAGCCGCGATCTCCAACGTCAAATGGGGAGAAGTGGACGTCAGCTTGCCGAACAAAGATTTACATGGGATCGAGTCGCAAGAGAAGTGCTAGACGTATGGAATAACAGTGGTAGGTAAAACCCAAAAGTGAATGCTATCAGCCCACTTCCCGCAAAAGAGATCGGAGAAGTGGGCGTTTATTCATACCTTCGAGACAAAAGAGTCATGCAATGTCCTGCTAGAGTGGACAGGCCTGTCTGAACAAAAGGGCTTGTCCCACATACATATTGCACGAAATGGGGGGAGATGCGGGGAATCTACTACGCACAGACTCCCCGCATCTTTAGGCAAACCTAAAGCCTCGCAGAATATCAGCTTTTTCAATAAGGTTCTGCATTTGGAATAATCGCGACGATGTGGGTGATAGGAATCAGGATAGAGGCTCCGTTTGTACGTGAGGAGGTTAAGGTCTGTAATTCAATGATTCCTTCATCCACTCTAAGAAGCTTGCCGACTCGGTAAGAACGACTCTCAGGTCCCCAATCCGTCGTCAGTAAGACCTCCACAAGTTGATCGTTTCTCAGGCATTTGCTGAGCTCTTGACGAAGCCCTTCTATACATGCTTGATCCGCTGATTCTTCCGCTTCGACATCTACCTTCACTAATGGTGCCGGGATGACGATTGGCTTCGGAGCTTCCACTTGTACATAAGGTGCCTCTACTTGTACAACAGGCGGTTCTACATGTACAACGGGTGCTTCTACTTGTATAACAGGCGGTTCTACATGTATAACGGGTGCTTCTACTTGTACAACAGGCGGTTCTACATGTATAACGGGTGCTTCTACTTGTACAACAGGTGCTTCTACATGTACATCAGGGGCTTCTACTTGTGGAAAGGGGGTGGTCACATTCACTCGAGGTGCGCGAACATGGATACGCACAAAACGGCGTAATTGCCTGAGCAGACTTTTGGATTTGCGTCTGGTAGATCGCTTCTTGCAGCGGGCTTGCTTTGCTTTTAGCTTCTTTTTTCTCAATGCTTTCAAAGTCAATACCCTCCTTCCTATACATGCAATATCATATTCAGCAGGGGGGCGACCGCATTGGACTAACACCTGATTTGACAAAATCAGGCAGGAAAACATTAGCAAAATTAGATGATTTTTTTAAAAAAATAGGAAAATCGTGTATACTTATCAGGTAATCTCAAAAAGAAAGATGGAGGTTTCTCATGAATCGTACGCCGATTGCCCCCATGGGAGTGGGGAAGCTGTTGGACAAGAGCTTTTCTGTGTATCGCCAGCATTTTGGAGCATTCTTTTTGTTGGCTTTAATTTGGTTCGGTCCATTGTTACTCCTGCAGCAACTGCTTCTGGTTGACCTTACCAGAGTGCCTTTGCTCGCACAAGATACAGAAGGTATGGACTTTGCAGAATCGTTAGGCGCAAGATTTGCCGGACAAGAAGAATTTATGACACAAAGCCTGCCTATGCTGCTCATATTCATATTTCTTGTCGCACCAATCCTTTTGATCATCGCCTACCCGCAAATGATTTCCGGTTCGATTTTACTGACGAAGGCTGCACTCGAGGGAGAGACCTTGAGCTTAAAAGATGCCTTGAAGGGGGCACTTCGTCGATTTTGGCCGCTCGCGGGCAGTACTTTCCTATATGGAGTAATCGCGTTTGCAGTGTCGACAGCATTTGTCATCGTATATGGATTGATTTTCGTTGTGATCGCCTTCGCCGGTGGAATGACATTGGAAACCATGTTTGATCCATCAGATGAAGGCAGCATTGTGCTTATGATCGTTTTGGTTTTATTTGGCTATTTATTTTTAATTGCTGGGATGATGCTCGTACCGGGCTTTTTCTTAATTCGTTGGGGTTTTTATATGCCGCTCGTTCTGTTCGAACGTGATGGTGTCGGAATCGGCCAGAGCTGGAATTTGACAAAAGGAAACTTTTGGCGTTTATTCGGTATTTTTGTTGTTCTCAGTGTGATCTACTCGATGTTCTCAAGCGGCATGCAATTAGCACTCACTAGCGTATTAGGTACATCTATCCTCGCGCAAATTATTCTGGTTGCACTTACCTGCCTCTTGAGCCCTTGGATGGCCATTGTTTACGCTTTGGCTTACTTTGATCTGCGCGTGAGAAAAGACGGGACAGATTTACAAGAGCTAGTAAGCCGTCAGCTTGCCACATCTGCACCAGTAGAACCAACAACTCCTACCCCTGCACAAGAGCCGGGAGTTACACATGATTAGCACGAGTCCTTGGGTAGATGACAAGGAGCATTTACAAGAGATTCTAGCCAGAGACGAGTTCAATTTGCCCCAAGGCAGTGGAGAGAACTGGATTCAAAGAGCGATGGAGTTTGTGATCGAGTTGATCGCCGATCTTTTTGAGTGGACCAGTATTCCATCTGGTGCGGCTAATACCGTATCTACACTCGTGCTCATTATGGCAGTACTGGGACTGGTCGGCATCATTTACTGGTTGTTCCGCAGAATGATTTGGGTACAGAAGAAGCATCGACCTCTGTTTATGGAAGGTGAAAAAATACGTTCTCATGCAGACTATTTGCGTGATGCGAAAGAAAAAGCAGCGCGAGGAGAATGGCGGGAAGGAGAACGCTCGTTATTTTTGGCGTTGTTGGTTTATTTGCAAATGAAATCATGGGTTCGTGTGGAGAAATGGAAAACGAATTGGGAATACGCAGAAGAAATTGAGGCAAATCAACCGAGCTTACGCGATGTGTTCGGCAGCTTCGCACGAGAATTCGACGCTGTTTGGTACGGGCAAGCACTTGTTGATGAAGCGTCGTTCTGGCAGCGTGTAAACGAACTGGAAGGCATCTGGCGCGAGGAGGGACAGCATGGATAGTTTGCGCACCTATCGTGTCGGAATTGTTGTGGCTACCTTGCTGCTCGTCATCGTGGGCTGGTTGATTGTCAAGCCTACAGCTGAGCCTCTTCCACCGTACTTGGCTTCTTCTGCACAGCCGAGCGGAATCAAGGCTGTGCTCGTATTACTGGAGGAAAAAGGCAAGCAGGTAAAGGAATGGCGGCAGCCTATGCGTTTTTTACCAACAGCAACTGGGCAGGCCATGCTCGTAGTAGAGCCGGAAAGACTGATGCCAGAGGAACAAATAGACATTCTGGATTGGGTCAGTGAAGGCAATGACCTGATTCTCTTTCACTCGAGACCAGAGTGGGAAGACCTTCCCTTTTATACGGAGTACATCCGGGATAAAGAAAATCAGGAGCGAAATATTCAGGGACCTCTCGTTCAGGGTAGGTTCATGGGCAAAGCAGAGACCTCATTTAGATTTTTAGAAGATGACGACATGGAGCCACTTCTCTACGACGATCAGGGGATACTCGGAGGAAGAACAGAAGTGGGAGATGGCAGTGTCACGTTTTTTCTCGTACCGGAATGGCTAACCAATCAAAAAATTGATCGACTGTCCCACTTTGAAGCGATCTGGCCGTACGTACAAGGAGATTGGTCGGTCCTTTGGGTAGACGAATACCATCACGGCTTGCAGGAAAAACCAGGTTTTTTGGCGATCTACCCGGGGTGGCTCATAGCTGCCTGCATACAACTCGGTATCCTGCTGTTGCTGTATGTGTGGTGGAGAGGAAAACGTTTCGGACCGGTCTATACGCTTAGGGAATGGACGGTGCGACGTGGTGATGAGACGTTGCTCGCCGTGGCTAGCTGGTATGAGCGAAGAGGGCTGGCACAGGATGCGTTACGACATCGAGAGGCTTACATGCGACAGCTGTTGTACGATCGGTGGGGAGTGCACCAACGGGCTGATCGTGTGGAAATTGTGCGATATGCCAAAACAAGATGGACAAATCAAGAGGTAGAGAAATTCGCTCATCTATTGGAACGACTTGAACAGGCAAAAAACGAAGGGCGATACTCGCCGAAGAGCTTGCTTGCAGACAGTCTTTTGTTGGATGAGATTACGAAGCGTCTGGAGAAGGAGTGACAACAACTGTGGAGCAATTGTTGCAACAAATGGAAAAAGAGCTGGTTGGTCAGCGGCAAAATGTTCGGCTACTGCTAACAGCTTTGGTTGCTGGTGGACACGTCTTGCTAGAAGGTGTACCTGGTATCGGAAAGACGAAAATGGTCAGGACCTTATCGGAATTGATGGGGGGCGTAAGCAAACGCGTCCAGTTTACGCCTGACATGATGCCATCGGACATTATTGGTCACGTGGTGTTCAATATGCAGCAAAACCAGTTTGAGACAATCAAAGGTCCTGTTTTCACTAACTTATTGCTGGCGGACGAGATCAACCGGACTCCCCCGAAAACCCAAGCGGCCCTTTTAGAAGCAATGGAGGAAGGGCAAGTGACGATTCATGGTGTCACCTATCCTTTGCCAGATCCGTTTTTCGTCGTCGCTACGCAAAACCCGGTGGAGTACGAAGGAACGTATGTGTTGCCGGAGGCTCAGCTTGATCGCTTTTTGTTCAAGCTAACGATGTCCTATCCTTCGCATGAAAACGAAAAGCAAATCCTCGCCAAACATATTCCCAACAAGCGTAGCCACGAGCGTAATCAAGAGCGGCTCTTTACATGGGAGGCGATTTTGGAGAAGCGACGCCAATTAGAAGAAGTGGTTGTGGATGATTCGATTTTGGAGTACATCACGACACTGATTCGGAATACACGCGAAACGAAACGATTGCTCTTAGGTGCCAGCTCTCGTGCTGGAATCGGTGTGTTGATGGCGAGTAAAGCCTGGGCACTTTTGGACAATCGCAAGTTTGTGACGCCTGATGACGTGAAGATGGTGGCCCGTCCTGCATTGCGGCACCGACTCATACTGTCACCGCAGGTAGAATTGGAGGGGGGTACCAGTGACCACATCATCGAAGAGACGCTGGCGGCTATTCCAGTTCCTCGCTGATTTTTTGGCAGACCGTTTTGTCTTGCCATCGAAGCGACTGCTTGTGGCAGTTTTGCTAGGCACACCCATCGCGATCGTCGGATTTCTACTGGAGATTGGTTATTCGACATTCTTTTTGTACAACGGTTTACTTCTGATCACTAGCATCTTGGATTGGATGACCATCCCTAAACGCCGAGACTTGTCGATCCAGCGAATCTTGCCTGAGCAGACGGATATCGGACAATCGTTTTTGATCGAGCTTGAGCTGGCGAACAGAAGCGGGCAATCCGTTGCGTACTCCATCGTAGATGATCTTCCGTTGTCATTTGAAGAAGCCGGACCGGTCACAGGTGTGATGGAGCAACCTTTCACTAACATAAGTTTTGAAACAAGAGGAAAAGAACGCGGAGAGTACGTGTTCCGATGGCTTTACATGCGGTGGCATGGCAAGCTCGGCTTGTGGTATCGCCAAAGCCGCTTTGCGTGTGAACAAACGATCAAGGTATATCCTGACCTTTCAGCCGTTCGTGGCTATTTGGCTTCGTTGCAGGAGAGCCTGATCGTCGACGGGAAAAAAATCATGCGCAGGGCAAAAGCTGGGACGGAATTTCATGCGATCCGCGATTACGTGCCTGACGATGATCCTCGGATGATTAACTGGTCTGCTTCAGCACGCTCCCGCCGTCTGATGACGAACCAATATCGACCAGAGCATGGCAAGGTGATTACCATACTGGTCGATTGCGGTAGGTTGATGGGTGTTGAGCTGGATAACCAGACGAGACTGGATCGATCACTGGAGTCTGCGCTCACGTTAGCAGCGGTGGCATTGCGTCAAGGAGATCAGGTAGCGCTACTAGCCTATTCGCATGAGATCAAGACGTACATACCTCCAGGTAGAGGGCTGCGCCACTTGCACACCCTTTTGGAGGCAACCTACAACCTGACGAGTGATTTTGTAGAGGCTGATCCGGCGAAGGCGCTTGAATTTTTGAATCGCCAGCAGAAGAGAAGGAGCTTGGTGGTTCTTTTTTCAGATATGGAAAACTACCTCGTCGAAGATCAGTTGAGCAATTATTTGTGGCGGATGCGCCGTTCGCATTTGCTCTTGCTGCTGTCTTTGGCAGATCCTCTTCTGCATGAATGGAGTCATATAGACACGAGCAACAGCAGCTTGGCGTTTACGAAGGCGGTAGCTCAACGGTTCCAGCTCGATCGCAGGGCGTTTCAACAAAAAATGATCGGCGCGGGTATCCAGGTACTGGACGTTCCGGCCGATCAATTGACGCTAACGGTTATCAATACTTATTTGGATATCAAATCAAGAGAAGCTTTGTGAGAATTGGGTCTGTATCCGAGGAGGTACCAGGCAATCAGCAAAAGCAATGTGCCGACAGCTACGATATACTTGGCTTCGAGTGAGAGACTCGATGGAGTAATATAGCCCTCGATGATTCCCGCGATGAACAAAAGTGGGATGGTAGCCAATAGTAGATACGCTGATTCTTTTGCCGCCTCCAAAAATTGATGTCTTCGTGCGTACCGGCCGGGCACAAGCAGACGGTACCCCATGTGAAGACCTGCTCCGCCAGCAATGAAAATGGCAGTCAGCTCAATCACGCCGTGTGGCAAAATGTAGGCCCAAAACGCATAGCTGCTATCTGCCTGATAGTAGACGGCTGCCAAAGCTCCAACCAGAAGGCCATTGAACAAGAGAAGGTAGATAGGGACGATTCCAAACGTTATTCCACTGACGAAGGCCAGCATCGCAACCTTGATGTTGTTGGTCATAATCATCGTGGAGATGACCGGACTGTCGAGAGATTCGTGCCCTTCTCCCAGCCTAGATGGATCGATCTGCTCAGCCATCCCTTGTGGCAATACATAATACAGGTTGAGTGGATCGACCATAACGGCGGCAAAGCCAGAAATACCACCGATGATGAAGAGAAGCGCTGCCACACCAATGAAGCTCATTCGCTTATGTACGAGACCCATCAAGTAGCTACCAAAGAAATGCTTGAGCTGCTGCCAGCTGCCTATTCGCTGCTTGTACGCCAAATTATGTGCACGTAAGACGAGTTGATTTAAGTAAAGTGTGATCTCGTCTGCAGGATGGTAGGAGCGCACATAGGCCAAATGAGCAGATGTTTTCTTATATAGTTGAGTCAGGCGATCAATATCGGTAGCACTAATGTGTCGAGGTTGTCGGGTAAAACGCTCCACTAATTGTTCCAGTTCGGCCCAAGAGGCTTTATGCTTGTGCCAAAACGAGGTAATATCCATGTATAATGCCTCCTTCATTAGCGCGTGTGTAAAACTCGAAAAAACCTCAAAGTTTCGAGGGGGGGAAGAAAAATATCATGAATGAACCGACATACGTCAGTGGGGCAAATCGAGAAGCGTCTGTCGTGACGCCCGAGCATGTTATGCTGCGATTTCAGACGGCAGGTCTAGGTAGCCGCGCCACTGCGATGCTGATTGATACAGGAATCTTGCTCCTGGTTAATCTTACTGTATTTATTTTGTTTGGTATAGTTTTATTTGGAAATGAAGATGGTTTTTTCCTGGATTCTGACAACTACGTGTTGGCCATCGTCCTCCTGGTTATCTTCGTAGTGAATTTTGGCTACTATTGGTTATTGGAAGCATTCTGGGGCGGACAGACCGTTGGCAAAAGGCTGGTGGGAATCCGGGTCATCCGTGATAACGGACAGCCTGCGACTTTTGTTTCCTCAACGATCCGGAATCTGTTTCGTATCATTGACGCAATTCCAACTGGTTATTTTCTCGGGGCGCTCGTATGCTTTTTTCACCCCCGTGATAAGCGAATTGGCGATATGGTAGCGGGCACAATTGTCGTGGTGGAGTCAGGCCAGCAATCGACTCTTTTTCAGAAAAAGAAAGACAAACAGCCAAACGGCTTTGATTTGAATCATGCGCTACTCGTTCTTGATGAGCGCCAGAAACAGGCGATTACCCGAGAGGACTGGCAGCTGCTTTCCTCCTTTATCAGCAGATTATCCTCTTTAACTCAAGCGAAAAAATATGAACTCGGGAATCAAATTGCCAGCATCATGCGCAAAAAATTAGAGCTTGTTGACGAACAGAACACCAAGGAAGACCCGATCCAGTTTTTGCAAAGGCTGCACAATCAGTTGCAAAGCGAATTTCAACTCCGAAAATAAAGGGAGGTACCGCCAAAAATAGTGGCGGTATTTTCTTTTTTCGACTTATTTTCCCATTATTCAGCAAAATGCTGCTTCAAAAACTTTCTATGTTATAATGAAACCTCACTCTAAGTCACAGAAAGGAGGAGGGGGCCGATGGACGACAAATACATGGGAGCGTCATCGACTTCGTCACCCACACTGCCACTTCCGGCAAACGGGACGCAGAAAGGAAGACGCAGAAGAGGCAGTCTTTTTCAGGCATTGATTCCCTCCCAGACAGAAGGAAAGCGCCCTTTACTACCAATCGTTTTGGCCGTTCTGGTCTGGGTAGGACTTGCCTACGCTGGATATGCCTTTGCTGTTTATACGTTGGACAAGCAGCAGCAATTTGTGAACCAACGAATTGATCAAATTCAAGAAGATAATCAAAAGCAGATGAAGGCATTGGGAGATCAATTGACTCTTGTGCAGGAAGAAATGCAAAATGTCCAGAAGGGTCTGGGAAATCTGGAAGAAGATCTGGCATTGACTGGTGAAACCATTGGTGGAACTAACAAGACCAAAGAAGCTCTGCAGGATCGGGTTGACCAGCTCAACAAACAGCTGGTTGATTTGAAAGCATCTCTGAAAAAATTGGAGGATGCTGCCCGTGCTTGGTAAGATAAACCGTTTCTTTCTCTTTCTGTTGGCGCCTGCTCTCGGTTTTTTGGTCGCTTTTGCGCTGGACAATCCAGGGGACAAGCTCCAGACAGAAGGCCTGAAGCTTCCTTCTGCCGTAGCGAAGAGCCAAGCAGATGAGCTGGGGGAACGGCTCAACGACACCAAGGTGCAGCTTCGAAATGTAGAAGTTGTCATCGAAGACATTCAGGATCGCTCGAAAAAGGAACAGAAAGAATACGAGCAACAAAACAAGAACATCAGCAGCGCACTTGAAGCGAGCAAATCCCAGACGCAAAAATCTGCGGATGTATTGGACACGATTTTGTCCAACATGCTTGGCAAGCCGATCGGCCAACACTTCGGGAAAAACTCGACAGTGAAAGTCTATTCCCTGCAAGAAGGCGGATACCGCGGTTATATGGCCAAAGTTCGCCTCAATGATCCGAACGCGTTGAAAATGGTGCTAGCCAACAACTCTGTGAAAAGTAAAGGAGAAACGACGAGTCAAGCTGGTAAGCGTACAGGAGCCATACTTGCGATCAATGCAGGCGGCTTTATGGCGGACAAGCAGGGCAATCTGACTCCGTTAGGCATCACTGTTGTTGACGGCAAGATTCGAACCTTTTCCAATAATGCGAAGCTGAGCTTTGTCGGTTTCAACAACAAAGGTCATCTGGTCGGAACGAACATCAAGACACAGGCGCAAATTACGCAACAAGGGATATTACAGGGAGCGAGCTTTTTGCCGCGTCTCTTGCAAGACGGAAAGCGATTGCCTATTCCTCGTGATTGGGCGAATGCGCGTCAACCGCGAACACTGATCGGTCATTTCGACAACGGCGATTTGCTGCTGATTGTTATTGATGGAAGACGAGATGGTTGGAGCAATGGTGTTACGCTGGAGGAAGCGCAAAGAAAGCTGCAAGAGTGGCATGTCGTAGATGCGTATAACCTCGATGGTGGCGGCTCCAGTGCGTTTTATTACAATGGCAAGCTGTTGAACAAGCCTTCAGGCGGCAAAGAACGACGCGTGGTCAGCAATTTGGTCGTCATGCCATAAGCAAAAATCGCAACACTCTTCTGTGAAGACGACAAGTCTTGCTGCAGAAGAGTGTTTTTTTCTGTAGAGAAAAGTTTGCCTAGGCAACTGTGAATGTGGGTTGACCTTAAAAAATGCTGAAAATTATAATAATAGATAGAAGTAATGAAATGGAATAGGAGGGATCGCATGAAAAAAGGAATGTTGGTTGCTCTCTCGATTGTTTCCGTGCTTTCGTTTCCTCATTTTGCTGTGGGAAAAGTCCCAGGTGTACCAACAGGTGTGCAAGGAGCTACAAAAGGAATTGTCGCGGTCTCTCATCCAGCAGCGGCGCAGGTCGGTAGAGATATCTTGGCAAAGGGCGGTAATGCGATTGACGCTGCGGCTGGGATCCAATTTGCTCTGAATGTGTCAGAACCGTATATGTCCGGTATCGGCGGCGGTGGCTTCATGATGATTTATGTGAAGGATCAAAACAAAGTGACCGTGTTAGATAGTCGGGAAGTGGCGCCTGCCAAGGTGACTCCCCATATGTTTTTGCGGGCAGACGGTACGCCGATCCCGTTTGAGGAGAGACATACGAGCGGTCAGGCCGTAGGTGTTCCAGGTACATTGCTGGGTGTAGAACAGGCGTTGGAATCGTATGGGACATGGGACCTGGGAAAAGTGATAGAACCGTCGATTGAACTGGCGGAAAAAGGAGTTCGCGTCAACTGGGTGTCTGCTCAATTTATTGCCAATTCCATGGAAAAGCTGAAGAAGCACGGGACGGCTGCACAGGTGTTTGCGCCAAATGGCGTTCCACTCAAAGAAGGTGAGATGCTGATTCAGCCCCAGTTGGCGAAAACGTTGAAGATCATCCGCGACAAAGGCTCGGATGCCTTATACGAAGGGGAAATTGGCAAGGCCCTCGTCGAGGAGGTACAAAGGACGGGTGGCTCCATGACACTCGATGATTTGCAGGCGTATCAAGTAAAAGAGCGTGAACCGGTCCGCGGCATGTATCGCGGATATGAAGTGATTTCGATGGCACCACCCAGCTCTGGCGGCTTGACGCTGATTCAGATTTTGAAGCTGATGGAAGGCTACGATAACACAAAGGACGGAATCGGGTCGGTAGCCTATTTGCATCATCTGATTGAAGCCAACCACCTCGCCTACGCAGATCGGGCGGCGTATATGGCGGACGAGGACGTGTATCCAGTACCGAAAAAGGGGCTGATTGCGGAGGAATACATCAAGGAACGGCGTCAGCTCATTCGTGAAGAAACCGCGAATGCCAATATAGTGGCAGGCGACCCTTGGAAGTACGATCCTGGCAGAAAGCCAGAGGTGTCCATAAAACTGAGAGATCAATCTCCGGTCAAGCAGACCACGCACTTCTCTGTGATGGATAAATGGGGGAATATCGTTGCGTATACGACCACCATTGAAGATATTTTTGGCAGCGGTGTGATGGTTCCGGGTTACGGCTTCATGCTCAATAATGAGCTTACAGATTTTGACGCGATTCCAGGCGGTGTCAATCAGGTCGAGCCTGGCAAGCGTCCACGTTCGAGCATGACACCAACCATGGTGCTAAAAGACGGGAAGCCTTTTTTAGCAATTGGCTCACCTGGTGGCTCCACGATTATCGCCTCCGTATCGCAGACGATTCTCAATGTGATCGATCATGGAATGGAAATTGAGGATGCCATCCGTGCACCACGCATTTTTTCTAGCGGCTATCCGAATGTGACGTGGGAAGCGGGTATTGACCAAGATGTCATCCTGCAATTGATGGCAAAAGGTCACGTCTTTGCTGAGGAACCAACGAACATTGGCAACGTCCAAGCGATTGTGTACGATTTTGAAACGGGAAAAATGTACGGCGGAGCGGATAACACACGCGAGGGTACTGTACTCGGGGTAGATGCCATTGCGTATACGGCTGCGCAGCCAGTCCAGTCGCCACAAGAAAAAGAAGGCCCCTTTGATTTACGAGTAAACGGCAATGTCTACCCATATACAGCAGAGCAAAAAGTGATGATAGATGGGGTAGCGTATATTCACGCCAACAAGTTGCTGTTAGGTTTGGGACAAAAAGTGACGTCCTTCCAGTCAGATGTGGTCATGGTAAGGGGAATGCCTTACTTGCCTGTCAAAAAAGTTGGCGAGAAGCTGGGTTATACGGTCATTTGGAAGGAAGAGGAGCGGTCCATCGAGTTAAATCGCAAAAAGTAGGCTGATCAAGGAAAGGATGTAGCAAAATGAAGAAAGTACTTGTACTCGGAGGAACGCGATTTTTTGGAAAGCGATTGGTCCAGCTTCTCGTTGAAGCTGGGGCAGACGTTACGGTGGCAACGAGAGGGCTTACCCAAGTGGAGTTGCCTGACTCTGTCAAAAGAATGACGCTTGATCGCGATGACGTCCATTCACTAGCGGTTGCAGGGGAAGAGCAGTGGGACGTGGTGTACGATAACATCTGTTATTCCTCCCAAAATGCAATGGATGCGTGTAAGGTTTTTCGGGGGAAAGTGGGTAAGTACGTTTTGACCTCTACCCTGTCCGTCTACGATTATGCAGAGGAACCACTACAGGAAGAAGCATTTGATCCATACACGTATGAAATCAACCGGAAAACGAGAGACGAGATGACCTATCAAGAAGGCAAACGTCAAGCAGAAGCCGTCTTTTTTCAGGAGAAGGCCTTCCCTGTCGTAGCCGTTCGTTTTCCAATCGTACTGGCGGAAGACGATTACACTCGTCGGCTATGGTTTCACATTGAGCATGTGCAAGAGGAGCTCCCAATAGGTATCACGAATCCCGCTGCCCGGATATGCTTTATACATGCACAGGAAGCAGCTCAATTTTTGGCATGGGTGGCGACAACGTCCATCACAGGGCCAGTGAATGCCTGCTCGGATGGGGCTGTTTCGCTTGCTGAACTGATGGAGATGATTGCGCAAACAGTCGGAAAACCTGCCCGCATCGAGCCAACGACAGATGCTTCTGATGCGTCTCCCTTTGGGTTTGTAGCATCCTTTTACATGAATAACGGAAAGGCTAAGGCCGCGGGTTTCCCATTTTGGTTGCTGGATGAATGGGTGTCGGCGCTTGTCAAAAACCTAAACGAGGAATATACCTCCGAAAAAGCGTGACCTATCTACCTTTTCTTTCGTATAACTCCATGGTAAGGTAGAGCAGAACATATGTGTCTGTAAGGAACCAGGAGGATCGATCATGAACAAAAATCGCACCAGCAGCCTTGCGATCGTCGCAGCATTATCAGTAGCACTACTCAGCGGATGTGAACCTCCCTCATTAAGTGGAATGTTATCCAGCGAGTCGAATGGACAGTCCGCGGGAGAGGGAACGCAGTCAACGACAGTTAAGCCAAATAACGAGGAGACAGCACGTCCCCAACGGGCATCTCTTACAGAGACGATAAAAGATGTGGATGGAGTGCCAACCGTTACGAATGCAACAGATCTCTCGGTTGTCGTAAATAAACAGCGGGCATTGCCTGCCGATTATATTCCACCGGATTTGATAGAGCCGAATGTGCCGTTTCCTTTTGATGAAAAAGTTGAGAAGCGATTGCTGAGAGCAGAAGCCGCACAAGCATTAGAAGAACTGTTTGCCAAAGCAAAGACAGAAGGTATTGAACTGTATGCTGTTTCTGGCTACCGCTCATATAAGACCCAAAAATCGCTGTACGAAACGTATGTAAGAACACAAGGTGCTGAACATGCCGCTGCCTACAGTGCTGTACCTGGAAAGAGCGAGCATCAGACTGGCTTGGCTATGGATGTGTCCGGATATGATGCAAGTACACGCTTGGAAGAATCATTTGCTGAGACACCTGAAGGAACATGGCTGGCAGCCAACTGTGCAGACTCTGGCTTCGTCATTCGCTATTTGAAGGGCAAGGAAGATACGACTGGATATGCGTATGAGCCTTGGCATTTGCGTTATGTAGGGAAGGAAATGGCGAAAGAAATTATGGCAGGTGGCCTTACTTTGGAGGATTATTTTTCTGAAGCGGCAATTGCCCACAAATAACGTCACCGAAAATGAAAAGAGCCGCCCCGATAAGGAGCGGCTTTTTTTTCTACATGGATAAATGTTAACGTGGAAGGCGAACCTGGGACAGCGGCCAGTATACGACCTCTGCACGTCCTACTACATGATCCAGTTGAACAGGGCCAATGACACGGCTGTCCATACTGTTGTTACGATTGTCTCCCATAACAAACACACTGCCCTCAGGAATCTTCACAGGATCAAAATCTTCGGTTAACGTCACACCTGATGAAGAAGCTTTTAGCTTGTTTTCGACCAAATACTCTTCGCTGAGCGGTTGGCCATTGACATACACTTGATCATTTTTGGCTTCTACGGTGTCACCAGCTACTGCGACCACGCGCTTGATCCAGTTGTCGCCAGTTGCATCTGGATGAATGATGACGATATCGCCAGGTTGCGGTTCTTTGAGATAGTAAACGGCTTTGTTTACGATGACACGCTCGCGGTCTTGCAACGTACTTTCCATGGAACGCCCTTGGACGACGTAGGGAGCCATGACAAATACGTAGATAAAGGCAGTCAATCCGCCAATCAAGACAAACGATTTTAACCAATCGAGCAATTCCGCTTTCCATTTTGGTGTAGGGTTGGTTTGTTCCATTGAAATTCTCCTATGTATGTAGTTTCTGTGGCAAATATGCCTGAGTCAAATGCCTCGTGTGTGTAAGGCTGTCTTCCCATTATACATGCTTTACGAATAGATACGAAAGATGATTCAAGGAAATAATTGGCTTCGTGGATGAAGCTGAAAAAGTCGTAACATTATTTTGCAAGCTTACCTATTGTCAGTTTTTCCTGTTTGAGTTAAGATGTTCATGAAATAAGTTTTACAATAAAAATATTAAGTGGTAAACACTTTGTCTGGCTCATACATATCTTTCGTGAAAAGAAATAATTTCGGGAGTCCTCTTGATCTTCCGGTACTTAGGCTATATAGTTTTATAGTAAAAGTACTTATATTATTAATTTTCCGAAAATGGGTGATGTTGTGAGCAATATGTCCCGTGCCAGTAAACTTGAGGAACTGGATCGAGTATTTGTCGAGATTGCTCGTTTCTTTATTAACAATTGGCTAGAGGAAGAGTCAATCAGTCCGAAGCAGTTTATCTTGCTGCGTGTGTTACATCAAAAAGGACGAAGCACAGTTTCTGAGCTGGCGACTATTTTGAAGTTATCCAATAGTGCCACCACAATCGCACTCAATCGGTTAGTCAAGGCCGGTTTTATTGACCGGGTTCGAGATGAACAGGATCGACGTGTCGTGTGGGTCACTTTGTCACAACAAGCCATTCCGACTCTGGAAGGACTTTTGTGCCACAGGAGAGCACTAGTAGGAAAGCTGCTGGAGAATCTGACTGACGACGAGTTAGAGCAGTTTACGTATTTTCTCAGGAAAATGCAGCAGTGCATATAGCATGCCTTCAAGTTCGGGTTTGGGGACATTCGTGTAAGACAAAAGTGTGTACCGCGGGAATGGGAGTGTACACATATGAAAAAGAAAAGCACACTGATCATGAGTTCTTGTATCCTAGGAGCAGCTCTCTTCACACAAGCTGCATTTGCAGAAGAGGCAGTAAAAGCTACTGAAACGACTACTGCAACAGAAGCAACAACAACGACAACAGAAGAAAAACCTGCAACAGATGAAAAGCCAGCTACAGAAGAGAAACCAGCTACTGAAGAAAAGCCGGCAACTGAAACCACAACAACTGCACCAACAACTAAACCTGAAGTAAAACCTGCGACTCCACAAACAGTTACCCCAATTCAAGGTTTGACTCAACAAGGTGGCTGGGTCATCATGCCAGGTAAAGATGAGTATGTATGGGTAAGTGGTCAATATGTTCCAGTAATCTCTAACGTAGCAGGCTGGGCAATGATGCCAGGAGTAGATCAATTTGTTACAACTGGTGGCGTAACTCCTGTGAGTGCTCCAGCAGCTGGTTGGGCAACGATCGCTCCAGAATCCGATAACGAAAAATAAGCATAGCTGATGATAAAGACGCTTTGTCCCTCGATTGGGCAAGGCGTCTTTTTTCGGCTAAATCTGGAGATTCCCGTACAAACTATAGCGGATAGAAACCAAAAGGAAGGAGGAACGAAAATGGCAGGTTATGATAAAGATCAGGCTCGATCCAGGGCGAGAGAGTTGGGCACTGAGGATGCAGGTGGAGCCGTCTACTATCAAGAGGCAGACGAATATACGGCTGGTCTAGCTACAACGCAAGAGTTGGTCAGTGACATGTACAAGATGGGAACCATTGAGGACAGGGAACAGACGGTGTAAAAACATAGGAAAAGAGCAAGGTCAGCCTGGATACAAGGAGGCTGGCCGCTTTTTGTTTCGTTGATAAAAAATTTTTTATTGACTTGGTAGATTGTATCGGTAAAAATACAAGAGGAATCAGAAAATTTAAAAAGGGTGTGCCACGAATGAGAGACTCACGATTAGATCAATTAGCGTACAATCTGGTTAACTATTCTGTACGAGTACAGCCAGGGGAAAACATTTTGATCAACGCGAAAGGGGACACACCGGATTTGGTGCAAGCCCTCGTGCGTGAGATTTACAAAGCAGGCGGCAGTCCTTATGTTCAATTGATTAATCCTGCCGTAAGCCGAGAGATCGCAATGAATTGCAATGAAGAGCAGTTGAAGACCATGGCTCAACATGAAGTTGAACTCATGGAGAAAATGCAAGGTTACATCGGGATTCGTGCAGCGAACAACATCAATGAGATGGCTGATGTTCCAAGTGACAAGCTCGGTATCTATTCTCGCCTGTATGAGCTGCCAGTGATGAACGTGCGCGTGCCGAAAACGAAGTGGGTTGTTCTTCGTTACCCGAATCCTTCCATGGCACAGCTTGCGAACATGTCTACAGCAGCTTTTGAAGATTTTTACTTCCAAGTATGTAACCTGGATTACGCGAAAATGGACAAAGCAATGGATAGTCTGGTTGACTTGATGAATCGCACAGACAAGGTTCGCTTGGTAGGACCTGAAACGGATCTCACCTTCTCAATCAAGGACATTCCTGCTGTGAAATGTGCTGGGCTGCGCAATATTCCAGATGGTGAAGTGTATACAGCACCTGTGAAGGATTCCGTAAATGGCGTTATCACCCATAATGCGCCAACACCATACCACGGCTTCACTTTCGAAAATGTTCGCCTGACCTTCAAGGACGGTAAAATTGTGGAAGCGACAGCGAACGATACCGAACGTTTGAATCAAATTTTGGATACGGACGAGGGAGCGCGCTTCGTTGGCGAGTTCGCTATCGGTGTGAATCCTTACATTCGCAACCCGATGAAAGATATCTTGTTTGACGAAAAAATAGACGGAAGCTTCCACTTCACGCCTGGTCAATGCTATGACGAAGCATACAATGGCAACAAATCGTCTGTGCACTGGGACATGGTTTCCATCCAGCGTCCGGATTGGGGCGGAGGAGAAATCTGGTTTGATGACGTCCTGATTCGCAAAGATGGTCGTTTTGTCATTGCAGAACTTGAATGTCTGAATCCAGAAAACTTGAAAGGGTAAGACAAAGCCTACCCAAATCATTTGTCGTACTGACGGAGCCTTTCGTGAGCAAGCATAATATCCATTTCTAGCTGAAATAGCATGTGCAGATTGCTTGAAGGAAGAGTAATTCTGCGTGCCGCGTGGTAGAGAAGTGGCTTGTTTTGTTTGAAGACGGTCATGATTTCCACAACCGGAGGAACGACTTGCTTGATTCTTAGCAGACTTTGCAAATAGCGAAGAAAGGTTTGAATGCTAGCCTGGTCATCCTTATTCGGTACCGTTTCAATCAAAGCGAAAAAGTCTCGGACGATGATACGCTTCGTCTCCTGAGGCTCCAGTATGGTTGTACGATTCACTTGATCCACCTCACGGGAAAGAGTAACAGCTTCTTTTCTTTACCCGAGAAATGACAAGTGATAAACCTTTTGCTCGATAAAAAGTCTTTGGCATGTGCGTTTGCCAAAGACTTTTCGTTTTTATGGCTAACGATGACCATCGTAGACGCTTGCTTCTTCCATGGGAATCCGTATGCGCAGGAGCAGCCAGGCATTCAAGAGTGAAAACGTCAGGGCAGTTGTCACAGCGGAAAATGTCAGGGGGAGTAGGAGCAGCTCAAGCGATACGACCAAGTAGTTGGGGTGACGAATGAACCGATAAGGACCTCGCTTGATCGGAGCCTCCCCCGGGAGTATGAAGATGCGGGTATTCCACCGTTTGCCCAAGCTGCGAATGCACCAGTAACGAAGTCCTTGCGCGATCAAAAAAAGGCTGAACGGAACCGCCCACCAAGAGGGCAGAACCATGGCGCTGCCTTTTCCCACCACCTCGAAAATAAGCGAGAGAAAAAAGAAAAGATGAAGAAGGACGATGTATTTGTAATGACTCGCCCCAACCTCGTAGCCACCTTTTGACCGGATATAGCGGGCATTCCTCACGGCAACGAGAAGCTCGACCAGCCGCTGCAACACGACTGCAACCATGACGAATCCAAAGAAGAGCAACATGGCTATCTCGCCTCCAGAAGTAAGAGCTCGGAGCTAAATCCAGGTCCAAGCGCAGCGACCAAACCGCGATCTCCTGGCTCCCACGCCCTCTCCAAGCTTTTTTCCAAGACGAACAAAACCGTAGGGGAAGACATGTTTCCAAAATTGGTTAAGACATCTTCAGAAAAACGAGTGGCTTCTGTACCAATGCCCAGAGACCGCTGGTAAGCCGTTAATACCTTGGCTCCACCTGGATGGAAAATGAAATGACGCAGATGATCAATAGACATCCCATGCGGTGACAAAAAGCTCTCGACGTTTTCTCGCATCGAAGAACGAATGAGAGTAGGGATGTCTCGAGAGAAAATGACTTTTAACCCCGGATCGGTCAATTCCCATCCCATAACATCTACAGTGTCGGGCCATGTTGTCGTTCGCGCATCACAAAATTGAACCTTAGGTGCGTCAGAAGAGGACAAGACTTGGTCTCCTTCTATTAATGCGGCTGCAGCTCCATCTCCAAATAGGCACGTTGCGACCAAATTGCTTTTAGACAAATCTTGTCGGATGAAGGTCAAGCCGCACAGTTCTACGCTCACAAGCAATACTCGTCGTGAGGGATAAGCCTGGGTGTATTCACATGCCCGCGACAATCCCATCGCTCCACCGGCACAGCCAAGACCCCACAACGGTACACGGGTTGCTTGCGGACGGAGTCCTAAACGGTGAAGCAAGCGGGAATCAAGGCTTGGGGTCGCAATGCCAGTGCTTGATACAAACATCAGACAATCGATGGATGACGGCTCGACGCCAGCTTTTGTCAAACACTTTCGGGCTGCTTCCTCGGCCAAGGCTTCCGCATGTTCGATATACAATTGATTTTTCTCTGCAAAGGGCCGGTCCTCCAAAAACCAATCCATTGGCATGCTAAAATATCGCTTCTGAATGTGACTGTGTGCAAATACGTGTAACAAACGGTCTATGTCAGGAAAAGCATCTTGAAAAAATAGGCGTGCCAGCTTCATGGAATCCTCTTGTGTAATCTCGTGGGAAGGTACTGCTGTAGCCACTGCTTCAATACGGGGCATACATTCATTCACTCCCGTCTGTCTTCATTAGCCATTAGCTTATCCCTTCCAATTGGTTCCAATTCATGTTACACCATGTGTATAGACCACAGGCTGGTTGTCAGGATTTTTCCAAGATTCGCGTGAATGAATAAGTGACAGTTTCGTGGTTTTGCTTGAACTTACAAAAAAAGATAGGTAAAATATTCCTGATTATATGAAAAAAGACCTACTATAAACTTGTTTGGATAGGTCTAATGTCCGGATTTAATTGAAATAGGGTTACATCGGATAGATTGGGGGTAGTGTACTTTGGGCTCACGCTGGATAAGCTTGGGTGTGTCCTGTGTGATCATCTCGGTTTGGCTGATCGGATACGGATTACCGACGGATGAGAGTATGATTGTCTTTCTTTTACTTGTGGCTATCATTCAGTCGCTTGCTGCCTATCAAATAGGGAAATATGTAGATCAGTTACGGCAGATGGCTTATCACGATTCACTTACAGGCGTTCTCGTCAATCGCAGATTTCTGGACAAGTTGGTTGTAGAAGTAGAGTTGGCAAAAAGCAATCATCAATCTGTTACTTTATTGTTTATTGATTTGGATAATTTCAAAATATTCAATGATTCATTTGGCCATTTGGAAGGCGACCGACTCCTTTGCCAATTTGCAAGACTCTTGCAAGCAAGTGTACGTAAACAAGATACGGTTGGAAGATGGGGTGGGGAAGAATTCGTCGTTTTGTTAACACATACAGACACAATAAGAGGACTGGCAATCGGAGAACGTATTCAAAATCAAGTGAGGCAAGCTCTTTCAGGTGTCACGGTCAGCATCGGAGTAGCCTCGTACCCACACCATGCTTCAACAGCGGAAGAGTTAGCGAAAAAAGCAGATATGCTTATGTATGAAGCGAAAAAACGGAAAGATTGCATGATGGTTGCTTCGAATGAAAAGATAAATATTGGCAAGAATAACACTCGTCATCTCTCTTGACACGGGTGTTTTTTTTGATTGTAAAGGGCATTTACAAAAACTTAATAATTCCTTAAAGAAAAATATACACATTTGACCTTGATTTTAAATTTACGGAAACAATAACTTTCGATATAATCTGTAAGGTGTCATTTATTCAAAGGAGTGAAGAAGTCCCGTATGTTGAAATCAAACAAGTATATCTTCTTTGATCTGTTCGAGCAGCAGATTGCCACTGTGCACAAAGGAACTCATCTTTTCTATGAAATGATAGGAAACTATCAAGATCTAGAAACAAAGGTTAAGGCAATCAAGGCTGTCGAGAAAGAAGGAGATGAGATCGTTCGTCGCATCATGAACGAGTTAAACTCCACTTTTATCACTCCGCTTGAGCGTGAAGACATTCACCAACTCGCTCATACGATGGACTCGATGATCGACTACATTGACGGTGTCGCTGATCGTATGTATCTGTACCAAGTGACTCAACCAGATCCACGTGTATTGGCACAAGCAAATATTTTGGTAAAATGCTCGGCTAAGCTGATCGAGCTGATTCGCACACTGCGCAAGCTGGATCATAAAGTCGTTACACAAATCGCTGGGGAAATCAAAGATTTGGAGCATGAATCTGACTCCAACTACCGCAAAATGGTATCTGATTTGTTGAATTCTCCTGATACCAACCCAATGGAAGCGATCAAACTCAAAGAGATTTACGATAAGCTCGAAGACTGTGCTGACTTTGCTGAGGACGTCTCCAACCTGGTAGAAGGGATCGTGTTAAAGAATGCCTGATCTTTCGCCAGAGTTGCTTATTCTGGTACTCGTCGTCATCATGGCGCTAGCTTTTGACTTTATCAATGGTTTTCACGATACAGCGAATGCAATTGCGACTTCTGTTTCGACGCGTGCATTAAGTCCGAAAACCGCGATTATTATTGCATCCGTGTGTAACTTGCTTGGGGCACTTTCGTATACAGGTGTAGCGAAGACAATCGGGGGAGGCATTACCGATCCATTCAAACTGGAAAATGGATTGGTCGTCGTTTTGGCCGCGTTGACATCTGCGATTTTGTGGAACCTGATTACCTGGTGGTTCGGAATTCCTAGTTCGTCCTCGCACGCGATTATCGGCGGTGTTGCAGGTGCTGCTTTTGGTGCCGCAGGAAGTGGTGCCATTAACTGGTCAGGCTTCATTAGCATTATCCAAGCGTTGATCGTATCACCGCTTGTTGCCTTTGCTGTTGGTTTTGTCGTGATCAAGCTTGTGTCCTGGTTTGTTCGTAACTCAGCGTACCACAAAACCAATCGAAATTTCCGTTCGATGCAAGTCGTGTCAGCAGCTTGGCAGGCCTTCAGCCATGGAGCCAACGATGCGCAAAAAACAATGGGCGTAATCACCCTTGCTCTGATTTCTGGAGGATTCTTGATACAAGAACCGGGCGAATTCGTCATTCCACTGTGGGTAAAACTCTCAGCTGCTATTGCAATGGCTTTAGGTACAGCCTTTGGTGGATGGCGTATCATCAAGACCTTGGGTGGTAAGATTATGAAAATCAAGCCAATTTCCGGTTTCTCAGCAGACCTGTCCTCTGCCTTGATTATCACAATCTTTACAGCTTTGAAACTGCCTGTGAGCACAACGCATGTGATCACATCCGCCATCTTGGGGGTTGGGGCATCGCAAAAGCTGAACGCAGTAAAATGGGGCTTGGCTGGCCGAATTTTGGTCACTTGGGTCATTACCCTTCCGATTACCGGACTTTTGGCTGCAGCATGCTACGTCGTGTTTGACGTATTCCTGTAGAGCTACATCTTTATCCAACAGGCAACAGACACCTTTCCGTGTAGAGTACGCGGGAAGGTGTCTTTTTCATTAACTTGATCCAGTTAAACGCTCCCATAAGCCGGGCTTGGGTTTAATTTGCACGAGGCGTACGGCAGAGAATGGGATGTAGTCCAGCGAGCCATCCCGCTCTTCAATTAAAACGCCATTAGGGCTGTAATCATACAATTTGCCTTCTGCATATGCAGATAATCCTTGGCCAATCATATCAGGAGCAAAATGAATACGTACGTAGCGATCGAGATACTCTTCCAAAATTCCATCATCCATCTTATTCCCCTCCTTTTTTCATTCTTTCTCCTAGTTATTGCCTGCATTGCGACAATTCAGACAAGGTAAAGAAAAAACCACCCAGTCGGACTGACCTGAGTGGTAATGAATATAGCGTGTTGACGTTATTCAATTGAGTTTTGGGAATGTCCTGTCTGCTTGCTTTTGCGTGCAAACACGAGCATCAAGATGACACCGGCAGCAATTAAGCACAGACTGACTAATTGAGCGACACGCAGGGTATCTGCTATTAACAAGCTGTCTGTACGCATTCCTTCAATGTAGAAGCGACCGAGTGAATACAGGATCATGTAGCTAAACAAGACCTGTCCATCAAATTTTTTGAACCGGTACAGCATGAACATGAGAACGGCGAAAACGAGAAGGTTCCAAATTGATTCATACAAAAAAGTAGGGTGGTAATATTGTCCGCCGATAAACATTTGTTCGCGAATGAATGCAGGGAACTTTTCCATAAACTCAGCAGAGACGGGACCGCCGTGCGCTTCCTGGTTGATAAAGTTTCCCCAACGTCCGATGGCTTGACCCAAAATGACACTTGGCATAAAAATGTCAGCCAAACGAAGGAACGGCAGATTATGTTTTCGAATATACCAGCTTCCTGCCAGAACACCACCGATTAATCCACCGTGAATAGCCAAGCCGCCTTGCCAAACTGCGAAGATGTCCAGTGGATTGTCTTTGTACTGCTCCCATTCAAACGTTACATAATACAATCTTGCACAAACGATGGCTGCTGGAATGATCAGAACCACCATGTTCAAGACGTGATCAGGATCAATGCCAGAACGTTTGGAATTGTAGCGCGCGAGATAAGTACCCAAGAAAAACGCCAGCCCCATAATAATGCCATACCAGTGAATCTTTAAGGGGCCGATTGCAATTGCGATCGGATCAATCATGAATGTGCCTCCTTGCCTCAAAACATCTGTGCCAAGTATAGCACAAATAGGCGGCTGGATTCCAACTAATGGCTTACTGGGACTGCAAAAAGCCGAGGATGGCATCAAGGGAGGCTCGTTTCGTCGGAGCAGATACGGATGAGAATAAATCTCCGAATGTTTCCAGCCGTTTGGGCACCGTATAAACGGTAAAATCTGTGGGATGAGAATGGGGAACCTCCTCCCACAGGAGTGGTGTTGATACGGTTGCCTGTTCTTTTGCACGGGTTGAATAAGGGGCTGGTAATGTTTTCCCGCGCCAGTGTTGCAAATAGTCAATGTACAGCTTATCTCCCCGATTCTTCACTAGTCGCTCTATGGTTAAAAGTGAGGGATGCTTGCTGACTAAATAGGATGCGATGAAATGTCCGACCTGGCGTGTCTGTTCAAACGTATAGCGGAGTTCAATCGGAACGTATACTTGCAAGCCGCTGGAACCAGATGTTTTGACCCATGAAGGCAGCTGTAATTCATCGAGCAGTTGTTTCAATAAGAGGGCAGACTCTATCACAACGGCAAAATCATCTGTGGAAGGGTCGAGGTCAAATACGAGCTCTGTCGGAGTCTCATCCTTGGCGAGGTGAAAGGAGACGTGCCACTCCAATGCAGCTTGATTTGCCATCCACACGAGTGTCGCCCGATCATTGCACAGTACATAACGGACATTTTCCCACATACGCGTTTGTATCCAGTCAGGCGCATAGTCAGGGGTGTTTTTTTGATAGAAGTGCTTGTCGCCAACTCCGTGAGGGTAGCGAATGACGGTTAACAGCCGATCCTTGCTATACCGTAGAAGCGGGGCTGCGACAATCAGCAAATAGCGCAAGTAATCTAGCTTGGTTACCTTGGCCTGTGACCATAGAGGCTTGTCAGGATTTGTAATGGACAATGTGTGATTGTCGATCGTCAGCTCGTACTCTTTTGTTGCAGTACGCAATGGCGTTTTCACCTTCCTTATTAAACGGTTTAGGTGTTCCTACTATCTCCCATCCGTGTTTCTCTATGTAAAAGGAATACCTCTTTGCATATATTTCCTGCCAATCAACCATAATACGGGTAGCTTTCTAATGGCTGGTGATGAAATGAAATTCAAGAAGAAAGATAAAATGAAAGAACTAATTGAGACAATGAATGCCTGCAGCTTGATTGAGCTGGAGGGTATACCGATTTCGCCTCAATTGGGAGAGAACATTGATCTTTTGAAAAAAATGTTTGCTGATTGCTCTGATTTTGTCATACGAGAATTCCGCCAAAAAAACAGTGTCCGAGCGATTGCTGTCTTCGTTGATGGGCTAATTGATACCAAAGAGGTCAATTCCGCACTGAAATCGTTAATGGTGCTTGAAGACGGCGATGAGGATATAAAAGTGATAGAAGAGGCACTTTTGCCTGTTTCCCAGATGGCGAGAGTGGACGATTATAAGAAGCTGCTACAGGCTGTGCTTTCAGGAGATACGGGCATTCTTGTAGAGGGAAATACAGAAGCTCTGACGCTGGGCATTCGTGGAGCAGAAAAACGCTCAGTCAACGAACCAGAAGGAGAAGCGGTAGTACGGGGGCCACGTGAGGGCTTTATCGAAAATATTCGCACGAACACGTCGATGCTGCGGCGCAAATTGCGAACACCTCGATTGAAAATGAAGTCCTTGGTAGTTGGACGTGAGACGAACACCAATCTGGTGGTTGCCTTTCTTGATGGGATTGCTGATCCAGAGATCGTACAGGAGGTCACTGGTCGAATCAGCAAGATCAATATGGATGCTGTGCTGGAAAGCGGATATATCGAAGAGATGATCCAGGATAACACGTTCTCGCCTTTCCCTCAGGTTATGTATTCCGAGCGCCCAGACACGGTTGCTGCAGCATTGCTGGAGGGACGTGTTGCGATATTTGTGGATGGGACACCGATGGTTTTGATAGTGCCTGTTACGTTTTGGATGATGATGCAGGCCAGCGAGGATTATTACGAGCGATTTCAAATGGCTACCCTTACTCGTCTGCTGCGTTATGTATTTCTTATCATTTCGCTCATTACCCCTGCTTTATATGTGGCCATTACGACTTATCACCAACAGATGCTGCCAACCACGCTTCTTTTAAGTATTGCGGCTGCGCGCGAGTCTATTCCTTTTCCTGCTATTGTGGAGGCTTTTATCATGGAAATTTCTTTTGAAGCCTTGCGAGAAGCCGGGATTCGTCTCCCGAAAACGGTCGGGCAAGCCGTCAGTATTTTAGGCGCGCTGGTCGTTGGTCAGGCAGCCGTGCAGGCAGGGATTGTTTCTGCCCCCATGGTTATCGTCGTATCGCTTACAGGGATTGCTTCGTTTACCATTCCGCATTTTAATGCATCGATTTCACTGCGAATGCTGCGTTTTCCGATCATGATTGCCGCTTCGATCCTCGGCATCTATGGAATGCTGGTATCGTTATTGCTAATCCTCGGGCATATGGCCAACCTGCGCTCTTTTGGTGTCCCTTATTTATCGCCACTAGGACCGATGTCGATCGGCGATCTTAAAGACGTACTGATAAGAGCTCCATGGTCGATGATGGAAAAACGCCCGAGCTTCTTAGGCGTACAAAACGCAAGGCGCATGAACGATGGTTATGCAAATTCTATCCAGCAAAGAGGAGGGCAATCAGGGGTGACAGGGAACCGTCAGCAGAGTGAGGAGGGGCAATCGTGAAGACTGTGACCCGCGTGCTGGTAGTGTCGCTCTGTATGTTCCTAGTATCGGGATGTTGGGATCGACGTGAAGTAAATGATATGGCCATCGTCATTGCAATGGCGATGGATAAGGAACCAGACGGCAGGTATCGGTTATCCATTCAGGTCCCACTGGTCAGCAGTCTAGGCGCACAGTCCGGAGGTGGCGGTGGGACGAGTGGTGATAAGAGTTATTACGTTGATTCCGCAGTAGGTAGGACAATTCGGGAAGCGAATGGATTGATCCAAGCAAGAATGTCTCGAGAAATTTACTACTCCCATCACCGGATGATCGTCATAGGCGAAGAACTGGCGAAGAACGGAATGTCGGAGGTGCTGGATATTGTGGCGCGCTTTCCAGAAAACAGACTGACAGCTTACATTGTCATGACAAAAGGCAAAGGAATCGAATTACTAACCGCCCAGCCGCAATTTGAACGTTTTTCAGGAGAGGCGATGCGTGAGTTGGTCAAGATGGGGGGGATTTCGGTAACGTTGAAGGATGTGGCCCAGATGCTCGGTACACCAGGGATTGATGCCATTTTACCCGTTCTGGCAGCAGTGGATTCCCATCCGAAAGGAAAGTCAAAAGAAATAGAGGCGACGGGGGTAGGCTTATTTCGACACGACAAGCTCGTAACCATCGCGAAGCCCAAAGAACTGCTCGGCTTGCGATTGTTCCAACGCGATTTTACACCGTTTTCTGTTGTGTTGTCCCTTAACAAACACGAACGGCTTACGATAACTCTTTCGAAAGGAAGGGCGAATATCAAGCCCGTAATCAGGAAAGGCCACATCCATTTCAAAATTGACCTCTACGCTTCTGCCGTTGTGGTGGAGAATATTTCAAACCTCGATCTCGAGGAAGAGAAAAATATTAGAATGCTGCAAGCGAAGCTCGTCGAGCAAATCAATAACGGTGTGAGTCATATGATGCAAACGATCAAACAGAAACAATCAGACTTCATCGGGTTAGGAATCGCATTGTCAAGGAATTATCCGCGAGAGTGGCGAGACCGATATCGGAACAGGTGGAATGAGGAGCTTCCGAAAATCACATATGAAATCCGAACCAAAGTGAACATGGCCAATTTCGGGCAGACAACGAAAAATATAACCCAAGGTGAAGATGATCATGAATAGAATATTTCTGGTCTTTTTTGTCTTCATGCTGTTACTTTCCTTTGGAGAATTCATCCTGAAGCGAAAAGGCATGGATGGAAGACAACAGCGAGTCATTGCTATTTTCTACACCCTAACCATTGTTTTTCTGATTGCTTTACAATTCCAGTATTATCAAGTGCTACCCACGAGTAATTTGATGAACTTTCTATCTCCTCATGTGAAGCGGTGGGTGGATCAGTTCGTATAAGGAGGCCCCAAGTATGATTCACAAGCAAGTTGTCAACCATCGACAAATTGCCTGGCTGGTCGGCAGTGTCTTGATGACAGGAATGATGATCAGTTTCTTGCGGTCTGTCGTTCAGGTAGCAAGGATGGATGCTTGGTTCTCTCAAATTTTCCCCATCTTTTATGCGCTTTTTATCGCCTACGTTTTGAGTGGGCTGGTTGAAGCATACCCCGGGAAAAATATCTTTGAAATCTTGTTTATCATTGGCGGAAAGTGGATTGGTGGAGCTATCAATCTACTCATTTTGTTTTACATTTGGATCATCCTGGCGATCGATATTAAAGGGGCTGCTGATTTTTTACATATCTCGTTATTGCCAACCACACCATTGGAGGTCATCTTACTCGTCTTCGTCCTGCTAATGATGTACTATGGCAAAACGAGTCTTGAGGTGGCGGCACGGGTAAATGAGTTTTATTTTCCCCTTTATTTCATCATGTGCATTTCGCTATATTTCCTGCTGATTAATGAATATAACGTAGAGCGATTGGAACCAATCTTGACCAGTAGGTTGGATCGGATCGTGGTCAGCAACTTTTTACCAGTGGGTGTATATGGTGATATTTTTCTCATTGGGGCATTCTTACATGCCATTGTAGAGCCGCGACTATTTTATGCTGCGATGAAGCACGGGGTCATCATTGTTGGCTTTGGGACGACGATTATGTTGCTCGTCTTGCTCGGGGTAATGGGCTTCATTATCGCCGGTCGACTGAATTTCCCCATCTATATTCTCGTCCAGCAAATCCACATCACAGATTTTCTGGACAGGGTCGAAATGATCCTCTTTAGCGTGTGGTTCCCCGCTTTCACAATCAAGGTCATAGTTGCTTACTTGGCATTTTTAGTGGGGGTGGGATCATTTGGAGGACAGCGGCATTACAATACATTCAATGCTCCGTGTGGATGGTTTATCGTTGTATCATCCATATTTGCGTTTCCAAATGTAGCGCATATCGATCAATTTATTAGTTATAGTTTGCCGTTGATCGTGCTCGTTTTTCAATTACCGTTGGCGATCTTTTTGCTCATTCACGTAAGGCGAAAGAATAAAGGAAGAGAGCAAAGCCTCATTCCCGAAGGAACGAAGCTTTATCGATTTTACCGGTCGATGGTGTGGATCACGAAACTCTGTTTGAGTGGATGTGTGCTAGTGATTTTTATTGGGGACTTTTTTAAGGATAAATCAGCGGCAGGTGGGGTTACGACAGCTGTTGTGTACATTGCCCTCTTACTGATAGCGCTGTTTACCAGCTACGGGGAAATGCAGGCTCTTAATCATGGCAAGCAAAAGCTGGGAAAGGCAAAACAGGCTGGATCGTTTCGACAATGAGGTCGAAAGCCAAGGAGTTCCTTACTCCAAAACACACTGGTGAGGAGCGACATCCACAAAGCCTTGTATACTTGGCTGTCGCAAGGAATGCCCTTCCTTCCACTCCGCAAATTTGATTTTGACGGTGATTTCCGGTTGTATCCATAAGGTATTGGTTGCGCGTGGTGGCTTGTTAACAAAAGCCATCTTCTGTTGGACGAGGGGCTGTATTCTCTCCGTTAAAGAGCGCCAGTCCGTTTGCGTCAATTTTCCAGTACCTGCATGACCGATGTACCAAAAAGAACCTTGTTGATCGAAGAGGCCCAGAAGCAACGAATTGACTATATCATTCCGAAGCGTAACGCCGCCTACAACAGCGATGAGATCCCGATAATACTTTTTCTTTCTCCAGCGTTGATCTTTCCCATTGATCAAGTAGCTGCTTGACGCATCCTTCATAATGATTCCTTCCATGCCTTGAGCTTCTACGACACGGTAAAGAGCGTCTCCATCAGTAAAATTTTCAACGAGCTGCACATGAGAAGTAGGAGTGATGATTTTGCCCAGTATTTGTTGCCGCTCTGATAGTGGGTAGGAAGTTACCCATTCATCATTCCAGTACAGTACATCGAAGATCATGTATGTGACAGGGACAAGCTTTTGTATCTGGGGGACTTTCTCTAAACGACGCAGCCCGTCTCTTCTCATGACCTCGTAAAAAGAAGGCTTTCCGTTCGGGCCGAGAGCGATTATTTCGCCATCCAAAATCACAGAATCGGCACAGCAATACGAGCGAAGATCGGTCACTTCAGGATAATGGAAAGTCCGTTCATTTAATTTTCTGTTGAACAGTTTGACCTCCTGTCCATCGTAGTAGGTAAGAATGCGAACGCCATCCCATTTCACTTGGCCTATCCATTGTGGTCCTACAGGTATAGCTTCCGTGCTGGTAGGCTCAAAAGGAAAAAGCGGAGTTAGTTCCATAGCTGCCACCTTTATGTTTAGTTGGGATTTGCCCAGTTTTCTAATACAGTTTCACGGATGGGCATGATCTATACGAGTGGGGAAGGTGGATGAATTCCTGTGAGAATTTTACGAAACTTTTTTATTGATTAAGTATTTAATTCGAGCTATACTACCTGTATAAAGTAACTGATTGGTTAGCGGGTTGGGCTATATCTGGTTGAGCTGCTTCCTCCTTCCGTGGTACGTCCACCACACCTCATGGGAAGGAAGCTGCTCTCTGATATGGCCCTCTTTGTGTCTCGCTCGGGGTGGGAATTTTTGTTGTTCACTTTCTTTAATCCTTTTTTCATTGATATACAATTAGAGACTTGTTTATAATGACTGTGCGAACTCATTTACGAAAGAAGGAATTGACTTGCCGTTTCTTCGGTTTAAAGGCTTTGCAAAGCAAGACATAGAGCCCATTTCTCAGATTCTTATAGAAGAGTTTTCCAAAATTGCTGAGGTAGCTCAGGAAAAGGTGAAATTGGAGCTGCTTCAGGTAGAGCAATTGACAAACAGTCCTTTGTCCGTAGAGATCATGATGTTTCCACGTGAACAAAAGCAGCATGACGCGATTGCTAGTGCCATACACGGCTTTTTGAAGAAGCAAGGCTTTCTACATGTCCATATTTTCTTCATTCTGCTATCGCCCTCTCTCTATTATAAAGAAGGACTTCCATTGCAAGTCGGAATGACGAAATAAGCAAGAAAAAAGGTCGAGATCCTCCAAAAGGATTTCGACCTTTTTCTATTAATAATAGAGGCTTTCGGTTTGCAGGCACTTGGAGCATGTTCGCGTAAGTGGGGTTTCGATATAGACGTGGCTGCAGTCCTGTTGAATCAGCTGCAATTTTTGTTTAGATTGCTCTAGCTCAGCTTCTAATCGACTGATCTTTTCACGTAAACGACTAGCTTCCTCCATAGGCATCCTCCTTCATTACGACTGGTACAAACGGCTTCCCTGTTCGCGGAACTCACGCGATTTTTCCTGCATCCCTGCAAGAATAGCGGGATCGTGGGCAGACCCTTCTTGATTGGCGATGTGACGAATGTCGTGCGATATTTTCATGCTGCAAAATTTAGGTCCGCACATGGAACAAAAATGAGCGGATTTGGCGGCTTCTGCTGGCAATGTTTCGTCGTGATATTCGCGAGCGCGCTCTGGGTCCAGGGACAAATTGAATTGATCGTTCCAGCGAAAATCAAAACGAGCTTTGGATAAGGCGTCGTCTCGCTGTTTTGCCCGCGGATGCCCTTTTGCGAGATCAGCGGCATGCGCTGCGATTTTGTATGCGATTAAACCGTTGCGGACATCCTCTTTATTGGGTAAGCCGAGGTGCTCCTTGGGCGTTACGTAGCAGAGCATCGCTGTTCCGAACCATCCAATCATGGCGGCGCCAATCGCTGAAGTAATGTGATCATAGCCGGGTGCGATATCTGTCGTGAGCGGCCCAAGTGTGTAAAAAGGAGCCTCATGGCAAATGGATAACTGTTTATCCATATTTTCGCGAATGAGATGCATCGGGACGTGACCAGGTCCTTCAATCATGACTTGTACGTCGTGTTCCCACGCAATTTTTGTGAGTTCTCCCAATGTCTCAAGCTCTGCGAACTGCGCCTCGTCATTCGCATCCGCGATAGAGCCAGGACGTAATCCATCTCCGAGGGATACACAAATGTCATAGGCCTTCAGAATTTCACAAATTTCAGCGAAATGCGTATACAAGAAGTTTTCTTCATGATGGGCCAGGCACCATGCGGCCAAAATCGATCCGCCGCGAGAGACGATACCGGTAACACGGTTAGCTGTCATAGGAATGTAGCGCAATAGAACACCAGCATGAATCGTGAAGTAATCAACGCCTTGTTCTGCTTGTTCAATCAAGGTGTCTCGGTAAACCTCCCATGTCAAATCCTCGGCTTTCCCATTAACTTTTTCAAGTGCTTGATAAATCGGGACGGTACCGACTGGAACGGGACTGTTTCGGATAATCCACTCCCGCGTAGTGTGTATATGTTTTCCCGTCGAGAGGTCCATAATGGTGTCGGCGCCCCAACGGACCGACCAAATCATTTTTTCAACTTCTTCTTCCATCGAAGAGCTAACGGCCGACGTTCCGATGTTGGCGTTGATTTTGACATGAAAGTTGCGGCCAATGATCATCGGCTCGCTTTCAGGATGATTGACGTTAGAAGGGAGGATCGCACGTCCAGCGGCGATTTCTGCCCGTACAAATTCAGGGGAGACACCCTCGCGAATGGCAACGTATTCCATTTCCGGTGTGATGATATTTTTTCGGGCATAATGAAGCTGGGTAACATTTTTCCCTGGCTTTGACCGTTTTGGTTTGTAGCCCTCTCGAGGGAAAGTAGGGAGGGTGGCTACCTTTTCTTCGTTTCGGATGCCGTCGTCAACTAGTTGTGGTTTGCGACCGACATACGTTTCCGCATCATTTCGCTCATCGATCCACTTGTGGCGGATGGAGGGCAGTCCTGCTTGAATGTCAGGGACGTAACCTGTTGCGGTATACTCGCCACTCGTATCATACACGCGAAGAGGAGGATTGGGTGTGGAACCAGACAATCCTTCGGTAGGATGAAGGGAAATCTCGCGCATCGGGACACGGATGTCCGCACGACTACCTGTTTCGTATACTTTGCGACTGCCTGGAAAAGATGACACCAATGACATAAGAAAAACCTCCTTGTTTTGGTTGCACGAAAGTGAGAACCGTTTAGGGAGGCGAAAGAAACATCCCACGAAAAAGCGCCGCATAAACAACATGCGACGCCAACGCGAGAGTAGAGAAGAAACGGGTATCCTAAAATACACGTATCTTTTCGTGTCGTATATGACATTCCTCCGCTGGCATTACCCAGTTCAGGTTCAACGGTCGATGGCACAGTACCATCCTCTCAGCCTGGTGATTTCCAAGCTCCCGTGCTTTTTTTATTTTGGATTGCAAGAATAGGATAACGGGAAGTCCATTTAATTTCAAGGAAAATTTTCCAATGGGAAAATTGCGGGTGTGCAACACATTTTCCTCCCCCCTATTCTCATGAATCGGACTAAAACTGTTTCTGTAGACCCACATGAATCCTATCTGTTACGATGAAGTTCGAAAAAAAGCAACTGCTTCCAGCGCTTTGATTTTTCTCGTTGTCGAAGCAGGATGGAGAAGTATTTTGAGGTGATGAGGAATGGATGTCTATTCGGATCTAAAACAAGGAGAACGTGGAGCGTGGGTAAGTATTTTCGCCTACATATTCTGCTCTGTATTAAAAATAGGAGTTGCGTATGTCACTGCGTCGGAAGCTTTAATGGCCGACGGTCTTAACAACTCAACGGATGTCGTTGCATCGATTGCTGTTTTGATCGGGCTTCGTATTGCAAGGAAACCACCTGATAAAGATCACCCGTATGGTCATTTTCGGGCGGAGACGATTTCAGCACTTGTCGCATCATTTATTATGCTATTTGTCGGAGTTCAAGTCGTTACGAATGCCGTACCATCCTTATTGGACCCAAAGCATGAGGCTCCTGACCTGTTGGCAGGGTGGACAGCACTTGCGACTGCAGTCATTATGCTTTTCGTCTATCGCTATAATAAAAAGCTCGCCATCAAAACAAACAGCCAAGCATTAAATGCAGCGGCCGCTGACAACCGTTCAGACGCATTCGTCAGTATCGGGACGTTTATCGGGGTAGCTGGCGCACAATTTCAATTGCACTGGCTTGATCCTTTAGCTGCTTTTGTTGTTGGTCTCATCATCTTGAAGACTGCTTGGGACATTTTCAGGGAAGCAACTCACCGTTTGACAGATGGCTTTGACGAGAGCGAGCTTGCGGACCTGCGGGCTACCATTTCCTCGATTTCGGGAGTTAAGGATATCAGTGACATCAAAGCCCGCTACCATGGCAGCAGCGTGCTGGTGGATGTTGTGATCCATGTAGATCCAGGTCTGAATGTGGTGGAGAGCCACACCATCACCGAGAAAATTGAAGAACAGATGCGCAAGATTCACCGTATTAACGCCGTTCATATCCATATTGAACCATGCCGGAAGATGGTGCCAAACTAGATTCCATGATGTGAAATGCAAAAAACCTGTCCATAGTGGGCAGGTTTTTTTAGGTGCAATTAAACAGGGGTAGCCTTCTTTTTGCGCAGTGTTTTGGTTGTAGAAGTAGTCGTAGTCTTTTTCAGACTGGCTGCAGTCTCCTTTTTTGATGCCTGCTCTTTTTCGGACGAGGAGGCAGCAGTGGTACGTTTTCGCGCAGGCTTTGACGGAGTCGGTTCGGGCTCGATTTTGATGGGCACTGCGGCTTGACCAGCTGTAGTCTCCAAGCTTTCTTTTAAGGCCTGCATGAGATCAATTACATTGGTTCTTGCCACGGTAGGTGCTGTGGCGATCTCCTGGCCCTCCAGTTTTTTCTCAATCAGTTTTTGCAGGTCGGATCGATATTCATCCGTATATTTTGCCGGATCAAAAGCGATCGTCATATTGCTAATGAGCTCAGTTGCCATCTTCAGTTCATTTTCGGCCAACGGTACAGTGGCTTCTGGCAAGGCAGGTACTTGACTGACGGGACGTACCTCATCTGGATAGAAGATCGTCTCCAGCATAATACAATGCTCATACAGTCGGATAACGGCCAGGCTCTGCCGATTGCGCATCGTCACCTGTGCAACGCCGATTTTGCCTGTCTGTTCCATGGCGGAGCGTAGCAGGGCGTATGCTTTTTCACCAGTATCCTGTGGGGATAGGAAATAGCTTTTATGAAAATAAACCGGATCGATCTCCGCCAAGTCTACGAAGTCGATAATTTCAATGGCTCTGCGTGTTTCTGGCGTAATGGCTTCCAGATCATCATCGTCAATCATGACAAAGTGTCCTTTTTCATATTCGAAGCCACGGATGATTTCGCTCGTATCAACTTCGCGTTGGCAGTGCGGGCACATTTTCGTGTACTTGATCGGGGTATTGCACTCTTTATGCAGTTGGCGAAAGCGAATATCGCGTTCTTCCGTTGCAGTAAACATGCGAACAGGTATATTGACGAGGCCGAAGCTGATCGAGCCCTTCCACACCGTATGCATGCGGATACCTCCTTCACAGCTATTTTTTTATAGTATCTGTAACTGCATCGAAGAAGTGCCGAGGTAATTGAAGGTGGAAAAGTAAAAAGCCAGCCGATTCGATGCGGCTGGCTTCTTGTATAGCTACTGCCCATGTTTGACGATGTCCGATTGATCTGCACGTGATTGCATGTCTCGCGCCAGCTCTACATCATTGCCAGTACGGTCCGCAATGGACTGGGCTTTGGACGCCTTCAGCTTTTGTGCAGACGGTCGCTTTTCTGCCATGAACGACTCACTCCTTTCAGGCAATCTACATGTAGGGGGTGTTGCAGGTACATGTAGTATGCGCTGCACACAAAAAAATACCCCATCGCCAAATGACGAGGGGCAGCCGTTCAACTCCTCCCGATGAAGGGAGCGATGGCACGAAATGCTCCTATCAGACACGTCGTGCGCCAAAGTGAACAGCCTTTCAATTATGGGAGAGGAGAAACCGGAGGAAGAGCTTATGGGGAAACGTAAGTCTTCTCCGCGGTTGTCAGCGACACCGTTGCGTCGCTATTCATCATCTTTTCCAATCGAAATGGGTTGTATACCTTTCTTGCACATAAATTTTTCCAGTTGCTAATTTTACGGGTGTATGCAGTTGTGATAGTATGATATCATTCTCAGTCTTAGAAAATCGCGTCTAACAACATACATAGGAAAGCAGACAGGTGAAATGAGTATGCGAGTCATCGCTGGAGAGCACAGAGGAAGACGGTTGGCAGCAGTTCCGGGCAAAGGAACCAGACCGACAACCGATAAAGTTAAAGAATCGATTTTTAATATGATTGGTCCGTATTTCGATGGCGGTTGGGCATTGGACCTATACGCAGGAACGGGTGGTCTCGGGATCGAGTCATTGAGTAGGGGAGCGGATCGAGCTGTTTTCGTGGAGCGAGATCACAAAGCATTTGCCGTGGTAAAACAAAACGTCAGCACTTGCAGGCTAGACGATTATGCAGAATTATATCGAATGGATGCGGACCGCGCCATTCGCACACTAAGTACGCGCAATCAAAAATTTGATCTCGTCTTTTTGGACCCGCCGTACGCCCAGCAAAAAATTGTCGAAGAAATTGAGATGTTGCAGGAGCTGGGAATGTTGGCGGACGGAGCGTGGATCGTGGCTGAGCATGATATCGCAGACTCCTTTCCAGATACGATTGGTCATTGTGTAAAGGATCGAGCGGCTAAGTATGGGGATACGGCCGTTACCGTGTATTATTACGCTTTGGAGCCACAAGCCTAATTTTCAAATCAAGGTGCAAAAGAGCACCAAGGGAGGATAACCCGCTATGGCAATCGCCGTATGTTCAGGAAGCTTCGACCCTGTTACGTATGGGCATCTCGACATTATTGCGCGGGGTGCCAACGTTTTTGATAAGGTCATTGTTGCCGTCTTGATCAATTCAAAGAAAAACTCATTGTTCAGCGTAGAAGAGCGCGTCGATTTGCTTCGTCAGGCAACGGCTGACATGAAAAATGTAGAAGTGGACTCTTTTGACGGCTTGTTGATTGACTATATGAACAAAAAGGGTGCACAGGTGATCATTCGTGGCCTTCGTGCTGTTTCAGATTTTGAATATGAGATGCAAGTCGCCTCAATTAATAAAAAGCTCGACGAAAATATTGAAACGTTTTTCATGATGACGAACAATCAATATTCATACTTGAGTTCAAGTATTGTAAAGGAAGTTGCGAAATACAAGGCAAGTGTCGCCGATTTGGTGCCGCCGGTCGTAGAAGAGGCACTGAAGCGAAAAATGGCCGAGTAGATTATCGTGTCTTGCTTCGGTTCATGCGCGAAAGAGTCAAGCTGGTACACAACAGAATTACACCGACGCCGATGGCGATTCCCCCTGATAGGAGCAAGGTCTCCCACCAACTCGTCGCCGGAATCTCAGATTTCACATGCACAAATACGGGGACGGCTTTCTCCACGAACCAGGAGCTGACTGTGGCAAGAGGACCCCAAAAGACAAAGGTCAAAATCGCAGCTAGAAAAGCGTGCAGCGCTCTGGCAATCAAGTAAGGGGCGACACGAATATCCGTTTCACTCAAGATACTCGCGACTTGCGCGTGAACACTCAAACCGCCCCAGGACAATATAGCGCTGGCAATGGCCGCTTTCCAGACCAAGGAAACATTGTCAGGCACAATGCTCGCTGCTTGTGCGCCGAGGGTTACTTCGAACAAGCCAGCCACGATTGCTTGAGAAAAAGTTGGTGGAAAACCAAAGGGACCGAGAATGATCGAGAGAAGCGTACTGATGATCTGTGTCAGATGAATTGTGGAGAATAGTTGAATTAATACCGAAAAAACAATGATGAAGCCACCGATCATGAGCAATGTATTCAGGGCGGATTGCACCGCTTCCCCCATCAATCTTCCGAACGGACGTCCATCGCGGACACGTGCCCGATGCATCGCTTGCAAGGCGCGTAAAGGAAGAGGCAGTGAATTTTTCTCCAATGGGGCTGAAGTAATGGCAAAAGGCGCATGGAAACGATAGATTACGCCCATGAGTACAGCTGACAAATAATGAGTCAGAGCTAATGTGATGCCCATTTGCTCACTGTGAAAAAATCCGATTGCCACTGCTCCCATGACGAATAAGGGGTCTCCCGTCGTTGTAAAAGAGACGAGACGTTCACCCTCAGCCTTCGTTACATTGCCTTGTAGACGCAGGCGTGTTGTCAGCTTTGCGGCTACCGGATAGCCGGACGAGAAGCCCATAGCCAGTACGAACCCGCCAGTGCCCGGAACGTTAAACAGTGGACGCATTAATGGCTCCAGTAACACGCCGACGAAATGAACGACGCCCAGACCCATCAACACCTCAGACAGCACGATAAAGGGAAGGGTAGAGGGGAAAACTACCTCCCACCATATTTTCAGACCGCGTACGGCAGCTTCAAAAGAAATCTGCGAGTAAGCAATCAACGAAATAACAATGAAAACTGTCGAGATGGCGAGCAACAAAGTAAGTACGGGTGAGTGGCGTGACATGGATTCCTCCTGAATCGAAGAAAAGTAGTAGTACATGTCTACGTGGCAGGCGGGAGAACTATGCGTAAGCTTGGTCGACGAATATCTCCCAAGTGTGAAAGATACAGCGATTTACCACATAGGCTGGTTACGGGGAGGGGTTTTTCCATGGAGACAAAGAGTAAACCAATCGTGGGTGTAGCCCTGGGTTCTGGGGGCGCTCGCGGTTTTGCGCATATTGGTGTATTGAATGCGTTAGAAGCCCATGGCATCCAGATTGACATGCTGGCTGGCTCCAGTATGGGCAGTCTGATTGGGGCCGTCTATGCGAACGGAATTGAACCGCACATGATGGGAAAGCTTGCCCTTAATTTAAAACGCAAGCATTGGCTCGACTTAACCGTACCCAGCATGGGCTTTGTTACGGGGGAAAAGATTAAGCAATTGATTCGTCTGTTAACGCACGGAAAGCGCTTGGAAGAGCTGAACAAGCCGCTTGCCATTGTGGCGACGGATATTGAATCAGGAGAGCGAGTCGTATTTCGAGAAGGCCCAATTGATCAAGCTGTGAGGGCGAGTATATCCATTCCAGGCATCTTCGTACCTGAAAGAGTAGGGGGTCGGCTTTTAGTCGATGGAGGAGTCATTGATCGTGTGCCCGTGACGGTGCTGCGTGAAATGGGCGCTGATATCGTAATTGCGGTAGATGTCGCCCAATTCGATACACGGATGGAGGTCAAAAGTATTTTTGATGTCATCGCCCAGACGATTGATGTGATGGAAAGGGAAATTCTGCGACATCGAATCATTGCGGCAGACATCGTAATCAGGCCGGATGTTGGACACTATAGCAGTATCGCGTATACGGGTGTCGAAGAAATTATCGAGCTAGGCGAACGTGCGGGTACTGAACATATCGAACGCATTCAGGAACTAATTGCAAATTGGGAGGCACAAGAATGAGTGAGGAACAGCTTTATGCCAATAGACGCAGATCTACAGGAACCAGAGGCTTTAGCTGGATACTTGCCTTGGTTTTCGTCATGTTGGGTATTTCTTTTTTTGTACCGACGAATTATTACGTGAGTCGTCCGGGTTCAGCGATTGAGTTGGGGCCGATGATTCAAGTGGAAGGTGGCAAGAAAGACGAGACCGGCTCCTTCATGCTCACGACAGTTCGAATGGGCGAAGCGAATTTGCCGTGGTATTGGTATGCAAAAGTGGCGCAGGATGTTGAATTGATGCCCAAGGAGCTCGTTGTCAGCAAGGGCGAGGACAGCGAAGATTTTATCCGTCGAGAACAAGCAGTCATGGACAATTCACAAAAAATTGCGGAGGCAGTCGCATTCCGTCTTGCCGGTTTCGAAGTGAAAATCGAGAAGCAGGGTGTGTGGGTGATGGGTACCTTGGAAGGGTTCCCTGCCTATAAAAAATTGCAAATCGGTGATGTTATTACGTATGTAGACGGGGTGCGCACGTCTGAGGCAAAAGATTTGCTGACAGCCCTCTCTACAAAAAAAGCAGGCGATCAAGTCGAAATTACGTACACAAGAGATGGACAAGAGGCCAAAACGATGTTAACCTTGGAACCACTACCTGAATCCAAGTCAGTTGGAATTGGTGTACGCCCTGACAACAAACAGGAAATCATCATTCCGAAAGAAGTAACCATTGCCTCTCAAGGGATTGGTGGTCCTTCTGCTGGATTAATGATGACACTGGAGATTTATGACCAGTTAAATACGGAGACGGATTTGACAAAAGGCTATAAAATTGCAGGAACAGGCACGATTTCGTTAGACGGAAAAGTAGGCAGGATCGGTGGCATTAATCAAAAGGTAATCGCAGCGGACACAGCGGGCGCAGAAATCTTCTTTGCTCCACAGGATACGCCAGATACGAACTCCAATTACGAGGAGGCGTTAGCGACTGCCAAGCGGATTGGAACTTCAATGAAAGTGGTTCCGGTCAAGACGGTAGAAGAAGCGATTACTTACTTGAATGGACAAAAACCGAAATCTACCTGAGCAAACTAGCTGTCAAGCAAAAATGGTTGACAAAGCTTTGGGCAGGGTCTATAATCATCTTTGTTGTGCATGAGGTGAAATGCTATGAACATTAAGTTAGCAGAGTTAGAGCACCGAAAAGGAGAGCCGTTGCCATTCCAGGTAACCCTGGAAGCAGATGAGCTGAAGAAGCGCCATGATGAGATTCGCGGGATTACACCTGTGACTGCGAGTGGTGAAGCCGTACAGCTGGGCAATCTCTATTACGTAAAAGGAAGCATGAAGGCAGATGTGAATTTTGTCTGCGCGAGATGCTTGAATCCTTTTGTCGATCAGGCAACAGTAGATTTCTCTGAGACATTTGCGCTTGCGGATGATCCAATCCTGCAAGATGACGAGGACAGCGATATCCTTCCTCTGGAAGGCGATGAAATCGAGCTGGACTCACTGCTTCAAGAGGATTTCTTACTGGCAATGCCGACCTTCCCGCTTTGCGAGGAGGATTGCAAGGGTCTGTGCCCGACTTGCGGTGTGAACCGTAATGAAGTGGCATGCAGCTGCAAGAATGAGCGTGTTGACCCGCGTTTGGCTGGGTTGGCTGACTTTTTCAAAGACAGCAAATAAGTATTCTTACTGTATTCAAGATGATTCGCCGACCATTCGTGGCAGCGTCTCATTTTTGAAGGATGGCATAAGCATTTTGCCTATACTGTCCACCCAATAGAGCTTCTTAGCATTTGTCAGTTGAAGGAGGTGTAAGGAAGATGGCAGTACCTCAACGGAGAACTTCCAAAACCCGTAAAAGAATGCGTCGTACGCACTTCAAATTAGAGATTCCAGGCATGATCAAATGCGATAATTGCAGCGAATACAAGCTTGCGCATCGTGTTTGCCCAAGCTGCGGTCACTACAAAGGCGTGAAAGTAGCGAAGTAATATTCGCTGCTAAGAAAGCAAGGTGAGAAATCGCCTTGCTTTTTTTGTTTCTTCCTATTGCTTATGATTACTTACAAACGCTTATTATCACTTGCGAAGTTTACTTAAATGACTTATAATGAAGTCAAGATAAGGATGGGGTTGAGGCTTCGTGTTTCAAGAGGAGAGGCTCGCTGCAATTCTTGCGTATTTGCAGGAGTATCAGCGAATCAGCGTGCAAGAAGTAGTTGAGCAGTTTGGAGTTTCCCGTGACACAGCGAGGCGTGATATCGTCAAGCTGGAGGAGCAGGGGCAAATCCTGCGAACTAGGGGAGGAGCAGTATTGCCCAGCCTCAACAAAAAGAACTACTCCCATCAGGAACGAATGCAGCTTGATTTGACAGGAAAGCGCAGTATTGCAGCAGCGGCGGCCAGTCTGATCAAAGATGGCGATTACTTGCTGCTCGATGCGTCCACAACTGTTCAGCTAACAGTGGAATCCTTGCAGACCCGCGACCATGTCATCATCACGAATTCATTAGCGACTGCCTCCAGTATGTCCCGAAAAGAAGGCGTTCTTGTCAAGGTTTTAGGCGGAGACGTACATGCTGAGGATCAATGTGTGCTCGGTTCACGCGTGATTCAAAACCTCGCTGATTTTCATGTGGATAAGGTTCTGGTTGGTGCTTGCGGTCTTACAAAGGAAGGGCTCATGTCCACGCAGGAAGATCACGGCTTTCTGATCAAAGAAATGATCAAGCGCGCCGATCAAGTGATCATACTCACCGACCATACCAAGTTTGGAAAAAGCATGCTGTATCGCGTTGCAGGTTTTGAGCAGATCGATATTATCGTGACCGATAAGCTGCCTGAAAAGGAAATAGCCGAGGCTTTGCACGCCAACGATGTAGAGGTGATTGTAGCTTCCACATGAAGCTATTGATCCATAAAAAAGAGGATAATTTCCATTTGGCTGGCGTGAATGGGTGACCAGCGTGACAGCAAATGGATTTATCAGAGAGAGTCCTTCAAAAGGGAAGGGCTCTTTCTTTTTTTCTTGCATTTGTGTACGGCCCCTGCTATTCTAGTAATCCTGACTTTTCCAAGAGGAGGGTTTTATGGTCTATTGGCGGATTATTCGCAAGAGCTATCGTCGAAATCTTCAGTATCGTTTATCGCATGTCATCAACAATGTCGCAAGCTCGATTTTTGGGCTTGTTTTTATTGCCATTTGGACGGGTGTCCTTTCTGGAAAACAAGTATACGGTCCCTATGATGTCAAAACGATGGGGTATTACATCGCGATTTGCCAAAGTGTTCTCTGGATGACAACATTTATATCGCCGGGCCTGAATGTGCAAATAGCGGTAAGAAGCGGGGCTGTCAGTCTGGATATGATCAAGCCTGTTCATTACCTCTGGTACATGCTTAGTCAGGAGTTTGGAAGACTTTTGTACAACGCTTGTTACCGAAGTGTTCCGATTGGCTTGCTGCTAGGATTAGCGGTAGGCTTCTTTTTTCCCTCCCATCCGTTCACTTACTTCTCGTTTATCCTCTCGCTACTGCTAGGAACTTACGTAGGTATGTTGCTCTTTTATCTCGCAGGGATTTCCTCCTTTTGGACGACAGAAATTCGCTGGGTACACCTCATCCTTTTGTCATTGATCTTTGGGTTAGGTGGACAAATGATTCCGATAGACTTGATGCCCGGGATGATTGGAAAGGTAGCACCTTATTTGCCCTTTTCGGTGATGATTTATTATCCAGTCATGACCTTGCTAGAGCTTGCGCCTCCTTATGGCATGCTTGTACAAGCTGGCTGGGCGCTCGTTTTAACGGCAGTTGCTTTATTGGTGACGAACATGGCAAGGAGAAAGCTAGAAATTCAAGGAGGATAACCACACATGTTTGCCCTCTATCGCAAACTGATTGCGGCCAGCATTCGCTCGCAAATGCAGTACAAGATAAATTTTGTCACGAGCGCTGCCACGACCGGAATGATTATGGTGCTTGATTTTATTATTCTCTCTGCGATTTTGTACCGATTTCACGATGTGGTCGGGTGGAATATTTACGAGGTTGGGATGCTTTACGGGATTTCCTCGGCATCTGTCTCCTTGTATCGACTGTTTGCCCCGGAAATCAACGACTTTGAGAAGTACATCGTACAAGGGGAACTCGATCAATTGCTCATCCGTCCTGTATCACCTTTGCTTCTGCTATTGACACGCAATCTTGATTTGTCGAGAGTGGGAGGCTTGGTGCAAGGGGTGTCTGTTTTGGTCATCTCATTGGCGGGTCTTGCGACGGAAGGAAAATCGATCATGGGGTTGGTGCTATTCTCACCGATTGCCATATTGTCTGGCGGAGTAATCTATTTCTCCATTGGGCTTGCTACGGCAGGGGTCGCCTTTTGGACGCATCAGATGAAAGACATGCTGACCTTTACCATTTATGCGCCAGCCAATGCTTCCAATTATCCGATCGGGCTATATCCAAACTGGCTCAAATGGCTGTTTTTCTCAGCGATTCCAATCGCGTACATGAATTATTTGCCAATGTTGACGCTGTTGGGCAAAGGGGGAGAATGGTTTTATCCGATACTCACCCCGGTAGCCGCAGCGATTGCTTTTTATTTCGCTCGTATGCTGTGGAATGTCGGGATTCGACACTACCATAGTACAGGGAGCTAAGGAGGGGTAACATGATTGAAGCAAAGCACATCGAAAAATCATTTTTCCTGGCAAAAGCGAAAGAGGGGCGCTTTGCTTCTCTACGAACACTCTTTTCTCGTGAACAAAGGGAAGTCAAAGCCGTCCACGATATCTCTTTTTCCATTGACAGAGGCGAGTTCGTGGGATATATCGGACCGAATGGCGCAGGAAAATCGACGACAATCAAAATGCTCGCAGGAATTCTTCATCCCAGTCAGGGGGAAATACGAATAGGCGGATATAGTCCACAGCGGGAAAGAATTCAAGTAGCTTCACAAATCGGTGTGGTGTTCGGTCAGCGAACACAGTTGTGGTGGGATCTGCCGGTCAGAGATTCCTTCGAAATTTTGCAAGCGATGTATAAGATTGAGGACAAGGCATATCGGCGATCGATGGAGGCGTATCAGGAACTGCTGGATCTGCATGAATTCCTTGATACGCCAGTGCGTAAGCTGTCATTGGGTCAGAGGATGAGAGCTGATTTAGCGGCGGCACTACTGCATGATCCGCCTGTCTTGTTTTTAGACGAGCCTACGATTGGGTTGGATGTGGTCGCGAAGACGCGCATCAGAGCGTTTTTGAAAGAAGTGAATCAATCCCAGAAGAAGACGATTCTATTGACGACTCATGATATGGACGATATCGAGCAACTCTGCAACCGAATCATCGTGATCAATCATGGCAAAAAGATGATGGATACGAGCTTGGCCGATTTGCGACGTCAGATAGGGTTGCCAAGCCTTATTCGAATCGAATTTCGACAACCGCCCGAAAAGCTTTACGACCTAGAGGGAATCGAGCGGATGGAGCTATCAGAAAATGTACTTTCGATTTACTTCGACAAAGGAAAAATTTCTTCCCCGCGAATCCTTGCCGAAGTCGCGGGGTGGGGTGAGCCTCTGGACATTCAGATGAAAGAACCGGGGATTGAGGAGATCATTCGCCTCATTTATCGTTAGGGACGCCTACCTAATTTCGTGAACAATACTTGTAATTCCACATCTTCTCCCTTATACTGTGTTTTGGTACCAGGTATTAAAAACAGATCGCAATCATACATAGTACAATTGAATCTTGCTTAAGGGGGTGTTCGGCATCGCCCGCTTGCCAAAAAAAGATCGCCAGTCCCGCTTGGTGCAGTATCTGGCGGATAATCCATTTGCGACGGACGAAGATCTGGCTGAGTTATTTCATGTCAGTATTCAAACCATACGTTTAGACCGACTGGAATTAGGAATACCGGAACTGCGTGAACGTATCAAGACGGTCGCAGAGAAAAGTCTTGATCCTGTAAAATCATTGGGTGTCGATGAAATCATCGGTGAAATGGTTGATCTAAAGCTCGATTCACAGGCTATTTCCGTATTGGAAATAAAAGAAGAACACGTATTTTCGAAAACACAAATTGCCAGAGGGCATTATATATTTGCTCAGGCCAACTCATTGGCAGTAGCAGTAATTAACGCAGACGTAGCGTTGACAGCTACGGCGAGAATCCGCTTTGTCCGCCCTGTACGAGCAGGGGAGAAGCTGGTTGCCAAAGCAGTGGTGAGAAGTCGTAACGGCGACGAATGCAAGGTACGTGTAGAGACGAAGGTCCAAGGTGAATTGGTCTTTACCGCAACCTTCCGTGTAGTTGAAATGTCGAGCTACCATAACAGCATGAATGACGAGTAAGGAGGAATCACGGTTGCGAATTGCAGTGGATGCGATGGGCGGCGATCACGCACCGAAGAGTACCGTATTAGGGGCGCTTGCTGCCATCAAGGAAAACCCGGCCATTACAGTTGTATTGGTGGGAGATGAACAGGCTATTCGGAACCACTTGCCGCAGGATATTCCGGCAAACATTGAAATCGTTCCTGCAGCGGATGTGATTTTGCCAGATGATGAACCGGTTCGAGCTGTTCGGCGTAAGAAAAATTCTTCACTGGTCGTAGCTGTTGAGATGGCGCGCGAGAAAAAAGTCGACGCGATGATCTCGGCCGGGAATACTGGCGCATTAATGACAGCAGGTTTGTTGTATGCAGGTCGCATGGATGGAATCGAGCGCCCTGCGCTTTGTGCCTATATCCCGAATACAAAAGGCCGAGTAACACTGACGCTGGACGTCGGAGCCAATATGGATGCCAAGCCGCATCAGCTTGTACAATACGCGGGGATGGGGAGCTTGTATGCTGAAAAAGTGTTGGGCTTCGAGC